>NZ_JBSFLV010000022.1:0-96176 GCF_053599215.1 Streptomyces sp. NPDC001002
CCTGCCCACCGCAGTGGTCACAGCGGGCCGCGCCTCGTCGTCGACGGCGCACTCCACCTCGTACGCCACCGGCGAGCCGACCCGCGGGATCGACGTGGGCGCCAAGTACGAGATCTACACGGTCATCGACCAGCTCGCCGCCGAGGGCAAGGCGGTCGTCTTCATCTCCTCCGAGCTGCCCGAGCTGCTCGGCATGTGCGACCGCATCTACACCATGGCCGCCGGGCGGCTGACCGGCGAGGTCCCGCGGGCCGAGGCCACGCAGGAAGTGCTGATGCGCCAGATGACGAAGGACAAAGAGGTATCCCGATGAGCACCGATGTGACGGACAAGGTCCCGGCCGCCGCGCCGCCCGGCAAGGGCGGCGGGTCCGCCTCCGGCGGCGGCCTGTTGCAGCTGATGCTGGGCGGTCTGCGCCGCAACATGCGCCAGTACGGCATGCTGATCGCGCTCGGCCTGATCGTGGTGCTGTTCCAGGTGTGGACCGGCGGCGACCTGCTGCTGCCGCGCAACGTCTCCAACCTGGTGCTGCAGAACAGCTACATCCTGATCCTCGCGATCGGCATGATGCTGGTGATCATCGCGGGCCATATCGACCTGTCGGTCGGCTCGTTGACCGCGTTCGTGGGCGCGTTCGCGGCCGTGCTCACGGTGCAGCACGGGGTGGCCTGGCCGGTCGCGCTGGTGCTGTGCCTGGTGGTGGGCGCGCTGGCCGGCTCGGTGCAGGGCTTCCTGATCGCGTATCTCGGCATACCGTCGTTCATCGTCACCCTCGCCGGCATGCTGCTCTTCCGCGGTCTGACGGAGATCTTCCTTCAGGGCCAGACCCTCGGCCCGTTCCCGGACGGGCTGCAGAAGCTCGGCAACGGCTTCCTGCCGGAGGTCGGCCCGGACACCAACTACCACAATCTCACCCTGCTGTTGGGCTTCGTGCTGCTGGCCTTCGTGATCTTCCAGGAGGTCCGCGACCGGGGCCGCCAGCAGGAGTTCTCCCTCGAAGTGCTGCCGCGCAACGCCTTCCTGCTCAAGCTCGTCGCGATCGCCGCCGCGATCCTCGCGGTCACCATGCTGCTGGCCAGCTATCAGGGTGCGCCGATCATCCTGATCGTGCTCGGTGTGCTGGTGGTCGGCTACGGCTATGTCATGCGCAACGCGGTCTTCGGGCGGCACATCTACGCCATCGGCGGCAACCTGCCGGCGGCGAAGCTGTCCGGGGTGAAGGACAAGAAGGTCACCTTCCTGGTCTTCCTGAACATGGGCGTGCTCGCGGCCCTGGCGGGTCTGGTGGTCGCCGCCCGGCTGAACGCGGCCTCACCGAAGGCGGGCCTGAACTTCGAACTCGAGGCCATCGCCTCGGCGTTCATCGGTGGCGCGTCGATGAGCGGCGGTGTGGGTACCGTCCTCGGCGCGATCATCGGTGGTCTCGTCCTCGGTGTGCTGAACAACGGCATGAACCTCCTCAGCGTCGGCACCGACTGGCAACAGGTCATCAAGGGGCTCGCCCTGCTGGCCGCGGTCGGCTTCGATGTGTGGAACAAGCGCAAGTCCGGTTCGTAAGTCAAGCTACGGGCCCCGCCGGAGAGATCCACGGGGCCCAAATCCTTTACAGGAGCCGCGAGATGGAACTGAACAGACGCACGGTCATCGCGGGTGCGGCGGCGGCGGGACTCGCCGCGACCACCCTCGGTACGGGTACCGCCGAGGCCTCCGGCGGCAAGACGCCCTCGAAGAAGCTCTTCGGCAAGCTCGCCGACGGCACGAAGGTCTGGATCTGGTCGCTGGCCAACGGCGGCACCAAGCTGAAGGTCCTGTCCTGGGGCGGCGTCGTGCAGTCCCTGGAGATCCCCGACAGGCACGGCCACTCGGCGAACGTCTCCCTCGGCTTCGACAACATCGAGGACTACGTCGCCAAGACCCCGTACTTCGGCGCGCTGATCGGGCGGTACGGAAACCGCATCGGCAAGGGCCAGTTCACGCTGGACGGCAAGAGCTACCAGCTCTCCGTCAACGACGGCGTGAACAGCCTGCACGGCGGCACCCAGGGCTTCGACAAGCACGTGTGGGACGTCGAGCCGTTCACCAAGGGCTCCGACGTCGGCCTGCACCTCTACTACACCAGCGTCGACGGGGAGATGGGCTACCCCGGCACGCTCAAGGTGAAGGTCACGTACACGCTCAACAAGCACGGCGACTGGACCATCGACTACGAGGCCACCACCGACAAGGCCACCGTCGTCAACCTGACCAGTCACGTCTACTGGAACCTGGCCGGCGAGGGCAGCGGCACGATCGAGGACCACGAGCTCCAGATCGCCGCCGCCCGCTACACGCCCACCGACACGGGTCTGATCCCGACCGGTGAACTGGCGAAGGTCTCCGGCACCCCCTTCGACTTCCGCAAGACGAAGACGATCGGCCGTGACATCCGGGACGGGCACGTCCAGCAGGTTCAGGCCAAGGGTTTCGACCACAACTGGGTGCTCGACAAGGGCATCACGGCCAAACCGGAGCATGTCGCCACCCTGCGCGAGCCGCGCTCGGGCCGCACTTTGAAGATCGCCACCGACCAGCCGGGGCTGCAGTTCTACTCGGGCAACTTCCTCGACGGGACCCTCACCGGCACCGGCGGCAGCGTCTACCGGCAGGGCGACGCGCTGTGCCTGGAGACGCAGCACTTCCCGGACTCGCCCAACCAGCCGTCGTTCCCGACGACCACGCTGCGACCTGGGCAGACGTACCGGACGAGGACGGTGCACACGTTCAGCGCGTGACTTGGTGAACCGTGTCACAGGCCGCCGGATGCGTCCGGCGGCCTCGTGGTTCCCACACTCACACCACTTTCACACGCGTTGAACAACGCCACCCCAGACTCCGTATGTAAGGGCGGCCCGTGCTCCCCCGCGCGGGCCACCCAAGACGACGGACCCGGCCGTCCCCGACGGGTCCGCCCCATACGGAGGTTCCATGGCCGACAACGTCACCTCGTTGTTCCGCAGCACGGCGGCGCACAGCCCGTCGATGGCGGCGCTGACGCGGGAGGGCGGCGACGGAGCCGGCCCGGTGGACTTCTGCATTCCGTGCAACCCGTACTTCCCCACCCCGGCCATGTTCGACACGATGTCGGCGAGACTGCGCGACATCATCACGTACTACCCGAGCAGCGCGGACACGATCACGGCCGAGCTGTGCAACCTGCTCCAACTCCCGCCGCAGGCGGTCGCGATGGGCAACGGTTCCACCGAACTCATCACCTGGATCGACCACTTGCTGGTGCGCGAGTCCCTCGCCATCCCCGTCCCCACCTTCGGCCGCTGGACCGACCAGCCGATGGAGACCGGCAAGCGGGTCGACATGTTCCCGCTCCAGGAGTCCAGCGGCTTCGCCCTGGACCTCGGCCAGTACGCCGAGTTCATCCGCGCCCGCGGCACCCGGGTCGCCGTCATCTGCAACCCGAACAACCCCGACGGCGGCTATATCCACAAGCAGTCGCTGGTGCAGTTCATGGACGCCATGGCCGACCTCGATCTGATCGTCATCGACGAGTCGTTCCTTGAGTTCGCGGATGCCGAGGCCGAACCCAGCGTCGTCCAGGAGGCGATGCTGCGCCCCAACGTCGTCGTGCTGCGCAGCCTCGGCAAGAACTTCGGCCTGCACGGCATACGGTTCGGCTACATGGTCGCGAACCCCTCGCTGGCCGGCCGGGTCCGCTCGATGCTGCCGAAGTGGAACCTCAACGCCTTCGCCGAGTACGTGGTGTTCATGCTCAAGGAGCACGGCGCCGAGTACGCGCAGAGCCTGCACCAGGTGTATCGGGACCGTCTGGACATGTCGAGCCAGCTCTCGGCGCTCCCCGGTCTGACGGTCTACCCCTCGCAGGGCAACTTCCTCTTCGTACGCCTGCCCGTGGGCGCCGAAGGCACGGTGGTCCGGGACCGGATGCTCACCGAGCACCGGATCCTGGTCCGCGAGTGCGGCAACAAGATCGGCTCGTCCAGCCGCTTCCTGAGGCTCGTGGTGCGCCCCCAGGTGGACGTGCGTCGCCTGGTGTCCGGCCTGGAACAGGTGCTCTACGGGACCAGGAGGGGAGCCGCCGTGCCCGAGCTGGGTACCGGGACCAACTACAGCTCGGGTACGGCGGCCGTGGACCGGCTGGTCAGCGAGACGAACGGGGCGGGTATTCCGCTCGTCGCGCAGGCCATCGGGGGCGGGATGCCCATGCAGATGCCTATGCCTGCGGCCGCGCAGACGGGTGGGGTCGGCATGCCGATGCCGATGCCTGCGGTGGCGCAAATGCCCATGCCCGCGGTGGCGCAGATGCCGATGCAGCAGCCTCAGCCGCAGGTTCTTCAACCGCAGGTTCCGCAGCAGCAGCCTCAGTACGCGCCGGCGATGAGTACGCCGTCGCAGCCGCAGATGCAGGTGCCTTCGCCTACGCCTCCTGGTGTGCCGGCTCGTGGTGGGCTGACCGCCGCGCAGGTCCGTGGCGCGACCGGTCCCGGGCTGGCGCCCGCCCCCGCCACGGGGTGGCCCAATGCGCAGAGTTGGCCCAATGCGGCGGGGATGGGGCAGACGGGCTAGGGCTCGTTGCCGGGTGCGGGTGGAGTGTGGCTGGTCGCGCAGTTCCCCGCGCCCCTTGGTTGGCTGTCGCTGAGGCGTAGTTCGAAGCGGCTGTCGGCTTTGGTGCGGAAGTACTGGACGGTTACGCGCTCGTGGGCGTTGTGGCCCCCGCCGTCCGGTACCGCGCCATGCTCCTGGAGCAGGTTCCGCACCTCGGCCGGTACCGTCGTCGCCGCGAACGCGTGGTGGGACTCGTGTTCCGTCTCGCGTTCGTCGGCTGCCACCGCCTCCAGGACGGAGTCCGGCGCCACCGGCAGGGCGAAGATCTCCACGCTTCGGCCCGCCACCGCCGCGTGCACGATGGCGACCGGACTATCTCCTACGACGGTGCCGTACCGTCTCGCCAGCCTTCCTCGGACCACCACGCTCGGCGAGACGGAGCCCGCTTCGAAGCCCAGGTTGCCGAGTTCTTCGCGTAGGCCGTCGAGGACGTCGGGGAAGACCAGGACCGCGGTGTGGTCGTAGCTCAAGTGGCGGCAGGCGTAAGCCCGTTCAGCCTCCACCAGGTCGGGGAACAGTTCCGCCAGGACCTGGTCCGTGGTGTGGGTCTCGACGTAGGCGGCGGCGCGTTTGATGCGCAGTACGTCGGCCTCGGTGAGGTTCATGTGTGGGGAGTTCCTCGGGTCAGATGCCGGTGTAGTTCTCGGCGAAAAAATCTTGGTGGGCGCGGGACGTGCGCAGGCTGTCCAGGCGGGCGTACTGGAGGGCGCGGCCGTAGCGGGCCTCGGGGGCGCCGGTGGACGGGCCGTGCAGGAGGCCGCTCATCCAGTGCGAGAACTCGTGGGCCCGCCAGACTCGGGGCAGGCAGTAGGACGCGTAGCGAGCCAGGTCCGTCTCGTCGCATTGCGTGAGGGCTTCTGCGAGTGCTTCGGCCAGGCGTTCCGCCTGGAGTACGGCGAGGTTGGCGCCCTTCGCCGCGGAAGGGCTGATGAGACCGGCGGCGTCGCCCGCCAGCCAGAGGCGGCCGGTGCCCGGGGAGTCCAGGACGTCCGAGCGCAGGTCCACGACCGTCTTCTCCAGGACCGGCCCGCGCTTCAAAGGGCCGAACTCGTCCGTGCGGAGGCGCTGCGCCAGTTCGGTCCAGATACGGTCCTCGTCCCAGGCCGCCGGGTCGGTGCCTCGCGGGCACTGGAGGTAGTAGCGGGTGACCGTCTCCGTGCGGGCCATGTGGCCGGCGAATCCGCGGTCGTGCAGGGCGTATCCGACGGCGGCGAGGCTGGGCGGGGCTGCCACCAATACCGCCAGCCAGGTCACGCCGTGGTCCCAGCGGGCCGTGCCGATGCCGTGGGCGGTGAGGGCCTGGCGTCCGACACCCCGGTGGCCGTCACAGCCGGCGACGAAGTGTCCGGTCACGTCCGCGGCTCCCCGGACCCGTACCCGGCCCTCGGCGATCTCCTCGACCTCGGCGCCGAAGCGGATCTCGCCGCCGCGTCGCAGGTACTCGGCCAGCAGGTCCCGGACCAACTCCTGCTGGGGGTAGACGGTGTGGACCTCGCCCTGCCCCAACTTCTCGTAGTCCAGGGTGAATTCGCCCCGTTCACTGCGGAAGAGGCAGGTCCCGTGCGGTCGGCCTCGGGCCAACAGGCCGTCGGCCAGACCGTGTTCGGTCAGTACGCGTACGGAGTGGGCGGCCAGGAAACCCGCCCTGGCCCGCCCCTCCACCGCCTCGCGGTCCCGCCGTTCCAGGATCACGCAGTCGATGTCCTGAGCCAGGAGCAGGTTCCCCAGGACCAGCCCCGCCGGGCCCGCCCCGACGATCACCACCCCGGTCCGCGCTCCGGAGTCGAATCGTTTCGCCACATCCACCCCTGATCTTGCTTTTTCGGCCAAGGGGTTTCATATCAGCCAGATCAGGGAGATGAGCAATCGAAGACGGCTTCTTAGCCCATAAGGGACCAACTTGGCATATGTCAGTGGTCGTTCTCCAGATGCAGCTTCAGCAGGTCCACGCCGTAGTCGCCCCCATTGGGGGTGCGGATGATGGTGTGGATGTGCTCCTGGGAGGGGGTGCCGCCGCCCATGCCCATACCGCCACCAGGGGGACCGCCGGCGTTGGAGCTGGCACTGGCGCTCGGGCTCGCCGAGGATGCCTCTCGGTAGAAGAGCGGGGCCTGGGCGTCGTACTCGATGAGCACTACGGGGCTGTGGATGCGGTAGTAGAAGGCGGAGTCGTCCTTCGTCTCGCCCATCCAGTAGAAGTACGTGTCGTCGAGGTGCTTCTCGACCTCGGTCATCTTGACCTCGGCGTGTCCCTCGTTGATGTAGCCGATGTAGACGCCGGCCACGGCCAGGAGCTTCTCCCGCTGGGCGGCGGTGAGTTCGGAGCCGCGCAGGCCCGCGTAAGCGAGCTTGAGGTTGTCCGAGCCCGCGCCGGCCTTCATGTCCTCGTTGCCGTTGGCCTGCGAGGAGACGGCCTTGGCGAGCTGTGCCTTGGTGAGGGAACGGATCATCGCCAGACCGGCCGTCGTCTCCGGCCGGAACAGGCTGATCTTCTCGCCCTTGTACGTGGCCGTGGTCGGCTCGGAGCCCATGAAGGTCGGGGTCATCACGACCTGGTCGCCGAGCACGAAGTAGTTGATGGCGACGTGGTGGCCCTCGTACTGGAAGCCCCAGGGCTTGGTGGTCGACGGGGTGCCCATGAAGGTGAAGAAGTAGTGGCCCTCGGTCAGGGTCTTCTGGTTGCCGCCGTTGGAGTCGCCGAGGAACTGGTTGAGCTTCATGATGTTGCGGGTCTGGGTGAGGCCGTCGGCGGAGAGGGCGACGCCGAGCAGCGCGTAACCGAGATCGCGCTTCTTGTCGGTGAGGTCGCCCATGCGGACGCCCTTGCGGTCGTAGCCGTCGACGTTGCTCCAGGCCGTCCATTCGTCGGCGTCGATGTCGAAGGTGCAGGACTTGCGCTCCTTCGCGGAGAGCCCGTCGAGGAACGCCTGCGCTGCCTTGACCAGTCCGTCGGTGGAGACGCCGGTCGAGTGGACGGTGAACAGGTCGTCGACGACCGTGCCGTCGGTGGTGACGCCCTTGAGGTCCTTGTACTTCACCTGGGAGACGCCGGGGCCCATGCCACCCCCACCACCCCCTCCGGCTCCGGGCCCGCCCGAGGGCATACCGCTGGGGGCGCCGCCGGAGGGTGCGGCCGAGGACGAACTCGCCGTGTCCGACGAGTCGTTGGAGCAGCCGGTCATGGTCGCCACGGCGGCGACACCGCCGGCGAGCAGCGCCTTGTTCATGAACCAGCGGCGGCTGCGCTCGGATGCGGGGGTGTGGGGTCGGTGTCCATGCATGGGCGTCAGCGTCCCGGCCCAACCTGAAGCGTCCCTGGGCGAAGCCTGTGAACGCGGGTGGGGGCGGGGTCTGCGACGCCGGGTTCAGCTGCCGCCCTTGTCTTCCTCCCGCTTCGGTACCTGGAAGCCGCCGAGCTCCCGCTCCAGCAGTTCGGCCAGTCGCAGCGGGGTGCGGTCCTCGTACATCGGGCCGATGAGCTGCACCCCCACCGGCAGACCCTCGGCGGACAGGCCCGTCGGTACGGCGGTGGCGGGCAGGCCGGGCATGGTGGCCAGACCGGCCCAGACGAGCTGGTCGAGGTACGGGTACCCGACGCCGTCGATGTCGAGCCGGCGTTTCATCGAATCCGGTTCGTGGTCGTGCGCGAACGCCGGAGTGGGCGTGATCGGACACACCACGGCGTCGAACTCGGCGAAGAACCGGCGCCAGCCCTGGCGGTGGAGCTCGCGACGGTTGTTCGCGTCGGCCCAGTCGCGGTGACTCGACACCAGCCCCCGCAACCGCGCCGCGTCCAGACCCTGATCATCCGCGCTCAACCCGGCGGCGAGGCCGCGCAGTTGCTCGTAGATCTCGACGGGGAAGCGTGCGCCGACTCCCGCGAACCACAACTGTGTGTAGATCAGCGCCGATTCGGAGAGGCTTGGCAGCAACGGACTGTGCCGTTCGACCCGCGCGCCGCCGTCGGCCAGGGCATCGGCCACGCGTTGTACGCCCGCCCGCACGGCGGTCCCGGTCGGAATGAACGGGTGCTCGTCGAGGACCAGGACCCGGAAGTCGTCGAGCCGTTCGTGGCGCGCGGGCGGCAGCGTCAGCTCGTACGCCACACCGTGCGTCAGCGGGTCCGGTCCGGCCATGACGTCGAGCAGGAGCGAGAGGTCGCGGGCGGTACGAGCCATCGGACCGACGACGGCGAGGTCGGAGGCGACCGGCCAGGCGGGCACGGCGGGCGGGACCGAGCCGCGGGACGGCACGAGTTCGATCGTCGGCTTGTGGGCGTAGACCCCGCAGAAGTGTGCGGGGGTGCGCAGCGAACCGCCGATGTCGGAGCCGATGGACAGCGCACCGAAGCCGGCCGCGAGCGCCGCGGAGGATCCGCCGGAGGAACCACCGGGCGTACGACCGTGGTCCCAGGGGTTGTTGGTGGTGCCGTAGACCTCGTTGTAGCTCTGCACGTCCTGGAGTCCGAGGGGCACGTTGGTCTTGCCGAGCACCACGGCGCCGGCTTCCTTGAGACGGGACACCTGCACCGCGTCCTCGGTGGGCCTGAAGTCCCGGTGCTGCGGCATGCCCCAAGTCGTGGGCAGCCCGGCGATGTTGTAGGACTCCTTGACCGTCACCGGGATGCCGAGCAGCGGCCGGTCCTCACCTCGGGCGCGCGCCTGATCGGCATCACGCGCGGCGGCCCGGGCCCGGTCGAAGTCCGGTACGCAGATCGCGTTGATCGCCTCGTCGTCCCGCTCGATCCGGGCGATGGCCTCGTCGGTCAGTTCCACCGAGGTCACCTCGCGGGCACGCAGGGCGGTGGTGAGTTCTTCGGCCGAGTGATAGCTCCAGTCCATGATTCCGACCGTAACGGCGGCCGGACGGAGCCACGAAATACCTTTTGACGCAACGGAATTGAAGTCCCGGCGGGATTGGTGTCCCGCTCTGCCGGGCAGCGCGGTCACCGCCACAGCACCGCCCAGCCCGGCAGGTCGATCTCGGCGCGGACCGTCTTGCCCGGCGGCTCCCGCTCCAGCACCTCCCACCGGTCCGCGACCGCGTCCACGAGGAGCAGTCCGCGACCGGATTCGGCGAGGGGGTCGAGGGGTCCGGCCACCTCGCCGGGTGCGGGCGGACGCTTCTCGGCGAGCGTGTCCGTCACCTCGACCCGGACGCTGCCCGTGACGAGGGACAGCCGCAGCTCGAAGTCCCGCCCCGGCACCCGGCCATGGGTCACCGCGTTCGCGGCCAGCTCGGCGACGACGAGGGCGACCGCGTCGGAGGCGTCGCTGTCCGGCGGGATGCCCCAGGTGTGGAGCTGGGCCACGGCGAGGTGCCGGGCGAGTCGGGCGGCGCGCGGGGTTGCGCTCAGTCGCTGCGCGAACGCACGTACGGTGACCGGCGGTTGGGGGGTGGAGGGCGCTGTCATGCGCCCAATCTGGCGGGCGCGGAAGGCCGTTATCCAGGTGAGCACCGCGTACAGCGTCGGACCGTACGTGGTTACGGACTGGACAGTACGAGTGACGGAACGTGACCATGAGTGCGGGAGGTGACCGACTGTGGTCGATGAGCCGGAGGCGTCGGACAGCTTGCGGACGTTCGGGGCGGTGCTGCAGGCGCTGCGCGAGCATGCGGGGTTTGGGCGGGAGGAGTTCGGCGGGCTGGTGGGGTATTCCAAACATACGGTGGCGTCGATCGAGTTGGGGCGGCGCATGCCGGATCGGGCGCTGATGGAGCGGGCGGAGGAGGTGCTGGGCAACGCGGGTGCGTTGCGTCGGGCGTTTCCGACGCTGGCTCGTCAGCCGGGGCTGGCGGCTTGGTTTCGGCGGTGGGCGCGGTTGGAGGCCGATGCGATCACGCTGTACACGTATGAATGCCGGTTGATTCCGGGGCTGTTGCAGACGGAGGCGTATGCGCGGACGTTGTTCGCGAACCAACTCCCGCCGTTGGATGACGAGCAGATCGAGGCGCAGTGGGTGGCTCGGGCGGCGCGACAGCAGTTGCTGCGGGAACGGCCGAACACGGCGTTCGGCTTCATCCTGGAGGAGGGGTTGTTCCTGCGGCGCACGGGTGGGGTCGAGGTCACGCGTGAGCTGATCGACCATGTGCTGGAGATCGCGGAGTTGCGGAACGTGGAGATCCAGATCATGCCGCAGGTACGGGAGACGCATGCTGGGCTCGACGGCCCCATGCAGTTGCTGGAGACCTCGGAGAACTCGTGGTTCGTCTACTGCGAGGGGCAACGAGGCGGCCTTCTCGTCTCGGAACCGAAAGAGATCAGCGTCCTCCAAAGGCGTTATGCCAGGATGCGTTCACAGGCTCTCACCTTCGATGACTCGAAGAGTCTGTTGGAACGGATGCGAGGAGCGTTATGAGCACCAGCGGACTGACGTGGTTCAAGTCGAGCTACAGCAGCGGTGGCGACGGGGACTGCGTCGAGGTTGCCGCAGGCCCGCGCACCATTCACCTCCGTGACTCCAAGGACCGGCAGGGGCCTCAACTCGCCGTCTCGCCCGGCCCGTGGGCCGACTTCCTGGCTCATGCGTGTGGGAGTGCTCAGTAGGCCAAGGGGCCTGTATGGAGGCGCAGTCGGTCGCCGAACGCTTCTATGCCCGGGACGATGAGCTCTTTCGACCCCGAGAGCCAGAGGTCCAATCTCAGGTCGGGCATGTCGAGCAGTGGCCGCAGGTCGATCGTGTCCACTCCCACCAGCCCTATCGCCAGTCGTCGCAGGTTGGGGAAGACACGGCTCAACTGCTTGACATCGGTGGGGTCCTCGAGACCCGTGATCATCAGGCGTTCGATGCGTGGTATCGGCTCCAGCCGCGCCAGTTCTTGGAGGGAATCGATCGCCAGCGCGATCCGGGTGAGCCGGGGCGCGCTGAGCGCGGCGCGGAGGTGCCAGGCCGGCGAATGGCTGTGTCCCTCGACCGTCAGCGACCGCAATTCGGTCCATGCCTTCAAGGCGTCGATCCGTTTGATGGCTTCGATCCCCACCTCCAGGTGGTGTACGCCCGGAAGCGGTCTGAGGGCTTGCCCACCACCTCCGGTCACCCGGAGCGCCGTCAGGTCGAGGCTGCCCAGAACGGAGAGATCCTGCAAGGAACGGCAGTCCCGCAGTTCGATGCTTTTCAGGTCCTCTCGGATCAGCAGGAAGTCGAGGCCTGTGACGAGATCGTTCCCCCAGATCGCGAGGGATTCGAGCTGCTGCACGGGAAGGTTCGCGTCCAGTTCCAACGGGTCGTACGAGCCCCGCACCGTGAGTCTGGTGACTGCCGCAAGTCGCCGTAGCCGGATGAGCTGCTCGTGCCTCTCGACGAGCAGCTCGGGGACGGACGCCCCCTCCAACACCTCACTGACGTATTCCTCCAACGGGTGCTGGTCCCAGCCCCACGCCACCTCGGCACGGATGTCGGGGTCCGGATGGAACGCGCACTGCCTCAGTTTCTGCCGGGACTTCGCACTGCGCACCCGGGTCAGGAGTCGCACCGTGTTCAGGGCCACGCGGTCGCTCAGTTCCTCTGCGTCGGGCAGTACGCCGACGATCCAATCACCCAAGCCCGCGAGTTGATCGATCTCCTCGGAGTCCCGTGGCGGCATGAGAGCGCTTATCCGCGCCTTCACCGAATTCATCACGAGCTGATTCAACAACTGGGCGTTGGTAGCGCATCGCGCCGCCAGTACGTGGTAGTAGAAGCGGCTGCTCCGCTGCTCGGTGGAATCCCCGCAGCCCAGGAGGGTCTCGATGAGATGGCTCACCTCCGGACGTGCCGCGTGTCCGACGGCCAGCACGATCACGTCCTGCCAGGCTTCGGTGCCCGCATGCTCCATCAGCTCCGGGAGATAGCCGCTCTCGTGGAACTCCTTCGCTGCCAGGAAGTCCTGAAAGGTCCGGTGGATGAACTGGACTGTGTCGTCGGCCCGTTCCTGGAGCAGTCCGCTGCGGTCAAGCAGGAAGCGCAGCATCCGCTCGGGAGAGCCCTGTTCCTTCACGGACGGCATGTCACCTATGGCGAAGCCCAGTTGCTGTACTGCTTGATCATGCGTCATCTGCTGCAGTCCGGTGCGTACCAGCCAGATCGCCAGCCGTTGGAGCAGTGTGTGCTGCTCTTCCGAATCAAGCTTGACCTGATCGGCGTGCAGCACACCCCGCCCGGCATCCCGCCCGCCCAGCAGCATGGCGAGGGCGGCCCGGTACAACTGCCAGCGAGTGGTGGGCAGTAGACCTCGGCGGCGCCGGTGCAGGGCGCAGATCACGGCGCACAGCAGCGGAGTGCGGGCGAGGTCGCTCAGGGCCGCGTTGCGCTCCAACTGATGCACCAGGTCCTGCTCCAGGGAGGAGAGGAGTTCACGCTCCTCTCCGGCGCGCCGGCCGTCGTAGAAGCTGGCGCACTCCAGGCGGGCGGCGTTGTGCCAGGCATGTACGAAGGCGCGGATGTCGTCGTCGCTCATCGGCAGCAGGGTCAACTCGGCGAAGCCATCGGCGTCGAGCCACTGCTTGTCGACCGCGTTCGGACGCACGGTCGCCAGACACCGGGTGCCGGGATAGCGGTCGAGCAGCGTCGCCAACCAGCGTCGGGCCTCCTCCCGCTCCGCTTCTGGGACCTCGTCCAGACCGTCGACCAGCAGGAAGCCCCGGCGCGCCTCCAACACTCGATGGACCCAGCCGTCGGGCTGCCCGTCCGTGATCGTCCGCCCTACGGACAGGAGTTCCGACACCGAGGGGAACCGTCCGCCTCCCGCATGCACCTCGCGCAGCGGGACGACGAACGGAACGAGACCATTGAGCTGGGCCAGATCGCTGCTCAGGGTGCTGTTCGCGGCATGGGCTGCGAGCCACCAGACGAGGGTGGTCTTGCCGGCACCCGCCTCGCCGCGCAGTAGTGCGCGGGGTCGGTCGGTCAGCAGTGAATCAATACGCTGGGCGCCGCTCCGCGTCATACGAGTCCGCGTCGATCCCACGGTCCCGTCCGAGTGCGCGAGGCCCTCGGCCCGCAGGCTCAGATACGCGGTGTCGAGGTCCCAGCGGGATTCGCTCCGGCCGAGTTCCTCGATGCCGAAGATCTCCGTCCTGCGGTACTGGGCGCTCAGGTCCTTCGCGTACCGGGCCTCGAAGTGCTCGTCCTGGGGGTGGACTTCGGTGATCTCATCCAGCCACGAATCGCGGGCGAGCAGAGCACCCCGTTCCACGATGTCTGAGATCGCCACGCCTTCGATCCGGAGATGCTGACGATCTTGGGGCACCTGGATCACCACGCCGAGCAGCACGGGGCCGGCGAAGACCGGAGCGCCGGACAGCCCTGCGAGCGGGGAGTCGCCTTGACGCCGTTCGGCGGCAGCCGGACTCTCAAGTTCGCATGTGAGGACGCCCTTGACCCGTCCGGCCAGCGGCAGCACGCTCACCCGGTACTGGTCGTAGTCGAGATCCTCGCGATACTTCCCATAGCGCTGGATATCGGGGAATCCGACGATCTGGCAGTGCGGCAACGGGGCGGCGGTGGCGATCCTGCCGAGCCTCAGCCGGCCCATGGGTGCGGCGAGGTCGGCGGAGATCACGTCCTCCTGCGTACGCAGCACTGCCACATCGAGTGCCACGCTCGACCAACTGACCAGGCAGGTCACCGGGTTACCGGACGAGGGATGGATCACTTCGACGTACGTGGCGTCGGCCACCACGTGCAACGCGGTGAGCACACTGCGCTCGTCGAGCAGCACCCCACTCCCCTGCCCATTCCCCCGCACCACCACAACCCGCCCCAGAGCCTTCCCCCCACTCACAGCCCGCCCCCACCCCCGTCGTCGGCCACGCTGCGGCCAAAGCTAGAGATCCCGCCCACCCGCCGCCACCGATTCCCCCCAAGTCCCCCCGATACTGGGGCTCATGGGATTCGCCGTCTTCATGACCCTCCCCGGACTGGTCATACTCCTCACCGTCGTCGCCTTCGCCGACCAACTCCTCCTCCGCGCCGGCCGAGCCGGCCTGCTCCCTTGGCGCAACAGCGCCCGCCAGGGCCAGATATCGGCGACCGGCTTCAAGCAACTCCACGCCAGCTTCTCGCCGGGCAAGCAGAACGAGCTGAAAGAACGCCAGTCGTCGCTGGTCATGCGGGACGACGAGGAGGACGGCGCCCCGCCGAACCGTACGACCGTGAACCTCGACGGCGGGACGGCGATCGTCCGCCTGCGGAAGGGACCCCGCTAGCGCCAGGGGCAAATTGGGGTGCGTGCCGGCACCCCGCCGGTCAGACTCGCGGACATGACCGAGAAGATCACCCGCATCAACCCTGAGCAGTTGCATCAGACGCCCGGCTACCACCACATCACCGTGGTCGAGGCAGGCCGTACAGCCCATCTGGCCGGACAGTGCCCGCTGGACAGGAACGGTGACCTCGTCGGTCCCGGTTCTCTCGAATCCCAGGTCGACCAGGTCGTCGCGAACGCGCTCATCGCCCTGGCAGCGGTGAATGCCCAGCCGCAGCACGTTGTGCGGTCCGTGATCTACGTACGGAGCGACGAGAGGGACGCCCTCGGAGCCGCGTGGCACCGCCTCACCAACTCGCCCCTGGGCCCGGCGTTCACCACGGCCAGCACACTCCTGGGCGTCGCCCAACTGGGCTTCACCGGACAGCTCGTCGAGGTGGACCTCACCGTCGCACTGCCCGACTGAGCTCTCTCGGATTCGAGTTGATCGCCATGCCGCATCATCAGCAGCTCATGACAGCCCTCGACGCACTGGACCGCGCTTTCGCCACTGAAGAGCCGTTCCCCATCGGTGGTTGCACGTACTGCTACGGCGAGGAAGGACTCGCCGAGCTCTCCAAGCCGCTGCACCTCATACCCGACGACTTGGTGTCCGCGGCCGCCGGCGAAGTGCCCAGCCACTGGGACGACTTCCCGCGTCTCTACCGCCGTCTCGTCCCGCGCATCATCCGCCCGCTTGTCGCCGGTCGGTTCCACGTCTCCGAGGAACTGATCGCCACCCGCCTGGTCGAGGCGGGCTGGAGCACCTGGGACGCGCCCCTTGCCGACGCTCTTCGCGACGTCTGGACCGCATGGTGGCAGGCCACCTTGCACACCCACCCCAGCCCGGTGTCCATCAGGGACACGCTCGGCCTCATCACCGTCGCCACCGACAGCCTGCGCCCCTGGCTGGACGTATGGACCGCCACCCGGACTCCGGCCGCCGACGCGCACTTGGCGGATCTGCTGGACGACGTGCTGTTCGAGCACGAGATCGCCGACCTGAGCCTGGGGTTCCACGGTGAGTACCACGCCACGGCGGAGCTGGTGGCATGGCTCCTCACCGATGTACGCGACCGCGTCACCGACTCCCGTCTCGACGACCCGGACTTCGCGACCATCGCGGCTCTCGCACCGCGACCGCACCGCTGACTCAGGCGTCGGGAGCACCGGCCCCGCTCGTCGCCCGGAGGCGCACGACATCCCGCCCCGTCGTGATCGCGACGCTCACGAAGGCCACCAGGGCGAGCGCACCAAGTCCGTACCGGCCCGCGGCGAGGAGCAGGACCGCCGCCGCGGCCCCCATGACCGCGAAGCAACCCACGTGTCCGACAAGTAACTTGACGCTCAGTCACTTTGCCTAACCCACAGCCCTTCAACAGAGTCCCTCCCTAATCTGCCGTGTCCATGACAGACAACACTTCGGAAGCAACCCCCACCCCAGTCGGCCGCCGAACCGTGCTGATCGCCACCGGCGCCACCGCGGCCACGCTCGCCGTAGGCGCCGTCGGCGCAGCCGCACCCGAAGCCCCCACGGACGCGACCCCCGCTGCCGCCGCAGCGGTCTGCACCCTCACCAAGGAGATGACCGAAGGGCCCTACTACCTCGACGGACAGTACGTCCGTGCCGACGTCAGCGAAGGCAAGGCCGGGATCCCGCTCAAGCTCGCGCTCACCGTCGTGGACGACGACACCTGCGCCACCATTCCCAACGCGCTCGTGGAGATCTGGCACTGCGACGCCCTCGGCGAGTACTCCGGCTTCGTCGGCAACAACGGCCACACCGAGCCCGACGACGGCACCTTCCTGCGCGGCGGTGTGCTGACCAACAGCGCCGGGCTTGCGAGCATCACCACGATCTACCCCGGCTGGTACCGCGGGCGCTGCGTGCACATCCACGTCAAGGTGCACACCGGCGTCACGCTCACCGCCGACGGCTCGTTCACCGGCGGCACCGAACTGCACACCGGGCAGCTCTTCATCGACGAGTCGATCACCACCAAGGTCGCCGTGATCTCGCCGTACTCGACCAACACGGTCACCCGCACCACCCTCGCCCAGGACTCGATCTACGACGACGGGGGCGCCGCGTCCGGCCTCATGACGCTGACCGCGCTGGGCAGTTCGACCGCGGCCGGCTACTCCGGCACGCTGACGCTCGGCGTCGAGCGGAGCTGACGTACTCCCGAAGAAGAGTCCTCCCCCCACGGAAAGGGGTGGCCCGCGGACCGGAACACCGGCATGACCGCATGCCGGACACCGCGGGCCACCCCTCCCTCACACCCCGGTCAGGACGTCGGGCAGTGCTGCCACGCCATGTGGTACACCGTGCTGATGTCGCCGTCCGTCGAGTCCATCGTCATGAAGCTGAGCGAACCGGGCGTCGACGAACCGGCCGCCACCCTCAGCTCCGTGTTGATGTTGAAGTTGCGCTGCACTCCGCACGGCGCCCACACCAGCTGAGCCCAGTCCGTGCTGTCGGTGGCCTGCCAGTTGTCGTCGTAGGGGCCGTTGAAGGGGTGGGTCTTGGTCGCGGTCTGCGGGGAGCCCTGGAAGTAGTACGAGGCCTTCTGCGTGGCGCTCGCGCCGCGCTGGAGCGAGGCGAAGCCCCGGTAGTCGGCGCTCGCGATGGCGTACGTGAAGCCCGACGGGACATGCACGACCAGGTTGAGCTGGCAGTTCTTGCGGAACGCCGTGGGGTCGGAGTTGCCGCCGACCTGGGCGAGATAGGCGCTGTAGGTCACCGTGAACGCGGTGTTGTCCTCGGAGACGGCGACCGCCGTCGTGCCCTGCGGGCAGCCCGAGCCGTTCACCGTGGCGACGTTGATGACGATCTTGTCCGGGGGCGGGTCGTCGAACACGGGCGACGACGAGTGCTGCGCGGACGGCAGCGCGGTGGCGAGCAGTGCGGCGACCGCACCACTCAAGAGGAGCCCACCAGGCATGGTTTCTCCTTGGGTTGGGGGGTGGCTGCGCCCCAAGTCTTTGAAGAAACAATGAAGTTTCTGTGAAGACCGACGGCGCGCTCGCATCGTAGGAAGCCGCACACGGAACGGTCAGGTCGAACTCAAGCCATTCACAGACGCGCTATTCACACTGTTCCCACAGCATGCGAACTCTGTTGAAATAAGCGGGCGTTGACCGATCCGTCCCCAGCGCCTTCACAGCCGCACATCAAGGAATCCTTCAGGTTCGCCCCTAGCTTCATGGCCATGACGGGAAACACGGAGCACCACAACCAGCACAGCCAACAGCCCGCCCGGCACCGCCGGGACAAGGGCATCCAGCGTCGCCGCGTCCTCATCGGCGGCGGCACCGCGGCCCTGGCGGGCGGTCTCGTGGCCGCCGGTCTCGCCTCGGCCGACACACCCGCCACCGGGACCGGATCGACCACCGTCTCCACCGAGGCGGCCGCCACCGACTCGGCCACGAGCAGCGTCTGCACCCTCACCTCCGAGGTCACCGAAGGCCCGTACTCGCTGGACGGCGCCCTGATCCGCGCGGACATCCGCGAGGACAAGGAAGGCGTCGAGGTCCAGTACACCTTCACCGTCGTCGACCAGGACAACGACTGCGCGCCGCTCGCCGACGCCTTGGTCGAGCTCTGGCACTGCGACGCGCTCGGCGAGTACTCCGGCTTCGTGGGCAAGAACGGCCACACGGAGGACGACGACGGCACCTTCCTGCGCGGCGGGCAGATGACCGATTCCAGCGGCCAGGCGGCCATCACGTCCATCTGGCCGGGGCACTACGTCTCGCGCGCCGTCCACGTCCATATGCGGGTGCACACGGACGTGACCCTCGCCGACGGCACGTACACCGGCGGCACGCTCGTCCACACCGGCCAGCTCTTCTTCGACACCGACATCAACGAGGAGGTGCAGGCCTCCTCGCCGTACTCGGACAACACCACCGCCGAGACGGCCCTGGCCGACGACTCGGTCTACGACGACGGCGGCGCCGCCTCCGGCCTGCTGACCCTGGCCGCGCTCGGGTCCAGCGTCTCCGACGGCTACGCGGCCACCCTGACCGTCGGCGTCAGCACCAGCTGATCAGCCATCGAATGATCAGCCACCAGGTGATCAGCCACCGGCCGACCGGCCACCGCTGATCACACCCCGACCGGCTGCCGCCCCTCGGCGGACTCGGACCCGGTCCCCGTCCCGCTCGCCCTCTCCCGACTTGGCAAGGGGCGTGGCGAGGGGCGTGGACCGGGACGCCGGGGCGGCAGCCCACCAGCCTCGCTCGACCCCTGTTCTCATCCGTTCTTACGGGTTCTCCCACGCCGCCGGCTGAGCCGCCAGCTCCCGCACGGGCTCCGGCAGGGCGTCCGCCGCGATGTCGGCGATCGTGACGCCCTCAAGAATCTTGCGCACATTGGCCCGCAGCGCGATCCACAGCGGCAGCAGCGGCTGGGCGGACCCGGTGTACTCCAGACCCGTGGGCCGCTCGCCGCGCACGGACACGATCGGGCCGTCCACCGCCCGTATGACATCCGCGACCGTGATCTTCGCGGCCTCGCGCGCGAGCCGGTAGCCGCCGCCCCCGCCGCGCCTGCTGTCCACGACCCCGGCGCGCCGCAGATCGCCGAGGATCCCTTCCAGGAACTTGTGCGGGATGCCCTGCTCGGCGGCGATGGCCTCCGCCTTCACCGCTGCGCCGTCCTGCCGAACGGCGAGCTCAAGAACCGCCCGTACCGCGTAATCAGCCCGTGCCGAGATCCTCATACGACCATTGTGGGGTGTCCCTCCGTACACAATGACCCCGAATTCGCCCGCCGACGGACCCGCACGACGGAGGCTTCCTTGGGGCTCAGCAGACGTACCTTCAGCGCACTCGCCGGAACGGCCGCCCTCGGCCTGGCGCTCGGCGGCAGCGGGGCGGCGAGCTGCGCCTACGCGGCCCCGAGCGTGCCCACCGGTCCGGCCCCCGCGCCGCCCGGCGCGGACGGCCGCCGGCACACGATCGAATTCGACCGCTACTCGCTGCTGGTCGACGGCAGCCGCCTGGTCGTCTGGTCGGGCGAGCTGCACCCCTTCCGGCTGCCGAGCCCGTCCCTGTGGCGGGACGTCCTGCAGAAGATGCGCGCTCACGGCTACAACGCGGTCAGCATCTACGTCTCCTGGAACTACCACTCCCCCGCCCCAGGCAGCTACGACTTCACCGGCGTCCGCGACCTGGACCTGTTCCTCACCATGGCCGCCGAGACCGGTCTCTACGTCATCCTGCGCCCCGGCCCGTACATCAACGCCGAGATCGACGCGGGCGGCTACCCGGGCTGGCTGACCACCACCAAGGGCACGGCCCGCACCTCCGACCCGACGTATCTCGGACACGTCGACGAGTTCCTCACCCAGGTGAACGCGATCGTCGCCCGGCACCAGTACACCGACGGCGCGGGCACGGTCCTGCTCTACCAGATCGAGAACGAGTACAACGCGTACGTCGACCAGCCGGCCGGCCGCGACTACATGGCCCACCTGTACGCGAAGGTGCGGGCCGACGGCATCGACGTGCCCCTCTTCCACAACGACAACGGCCGCAACGGCTACTGGACCCCCGGGAGCTTCGACACGGGCGGGGAGGAGGGCCGTTGGCTGTACGGCTTCGACGGATACCCCTCGCCCAGCCAACCCCCGCCGGACTGGGGGGACTTCGGGATCGGCGGCGCGAAGGGCGGGGCCACCGCCAGCCCCGACACCCCTGGTTTCGTGCCGGAGTTCGGGGGCGGCTGGTTCGACCCGTGGGGCGGGGTCGAGTTCAAGGGGAAGGGGTACGAGGAGTCGCGGCGCACCCGGGACGCGGCGTACGAGCGGCGCTTCTACCTCACCAACCTCGCCAACGGCATCACCCTGCACAACGTCTACATGACCTACGGCGGCACGAGTTGGGGCTGGCTGCCCGCGCCCTGCGTCTACACCTCGTACGACTACGGGGCCGCCATCGACGAGGCACGGCAGCCCACGGCGAAGCTGGTCCCCATGCACCAGCTCGGGCATCTGGTCCAGCACGTGCCCGACCTCGCCAAGCTCGACCGGGCGGCGGACGTCACGGTGACCGGTCTGAAGGCGTACCACCTGGCCAACCCCGACACCGGCGCCCAGGTCTACGTCCTGCGCAACGACGGTACGAAGGCGGTCACTTCGACCGTGCCCAGCATCGACGCGCCGGTCACCGTGCCGGCGAAGGACGCGCGACTGCTCGCCGCCGGGATCCAGTTGGGGCGGCGGACAGTGCGGTACTCCACCGCCCAGCCCATGCTGGCGCTCACCGCCGGACGGCAGGAGATCGCCGTGCTCACCGGGCCGACGGGCGAGCCGACGGTGACCGCGATCGAGTGCGAGATCCAGCCGACGGTGGCCGTGCTGGACGGGGACGCGACCTCCACGTACGCGGACGGGCTGCTGCGGATCGAGGCCGTACTGGGCGGGCTCACACGGGTGTTGGTGTCCGGTGGTGGCATCGCGACCCCGCTGCTCCTGCTGCTCGCCGACGACGAGACCTCCCTGCGGCTGTGGCCCTACGACACCCCGTCGGGGTCGGTCCTCGCCTACGGGCCCGCCCTGGTGCGGACAGTGACCGTGACCGGGGTGACGGTCGCGCTCACCGGGGACACCGTCACGGACGCCGAACTGGAGGTGTGGGGGCCGCGCGGAATCCTCGAAGTCACCTGGAACGACAACGACTTGACGACCGCCGCCACCCCCTCCGGGAGCCTGCGGGCCGCGCAGCCGCTGCCGGGCGTCGGCGCGGTCGCCCTGCCCTCGCTGGCCGACGGCTGGCGCAAGAAGACCGAGAACCCGGAGGCCGCCCTGGCCTTCGACGACTCCGCCTGGAAGACGGCCGACCGCACGACCTCGTTCAGCACCACACCGGTCCCCGCCGGACAGCCGGTGCTCTTCGCCGACGACTACGGCTTCCACTACGGCGACGTCTGGTACCGCGGCCACTTCACCGACGCGACCGGCGCGCAGGCCGTGTCCCTCGCCTACAGCACGGGCACGCAGGGGGTGCTGCTGGCCTGGCTGGACGGGCAGCCGCTGGGCGCGCACCGGATGCCGGTGCCGGACAAGACATCGGTCCGACAAGGGAGTTGGACGGCGACCGCCGATCTCGCGGTACCGCAGGCGCTGCGCACCTCGGGCGCGCATGTGCTGTCCGTGCTGGTGCGGCGGATGCAGCACGACATGGACGGCAAGTCGACCGACACCCACAAGGCGGCGCGCGGACTGACCGCGGTCACCTTCAAGGGGGCCGCGCCGAAGGTGAGTTGGCGGCTGCAGGGCGAAGGGGCGGCCGATCCGGTGCGCGGGCCGCTGAACAACGGCGGGCTGCACGGGGAGCGCAACGGCTGGCATCTGCCGGAGTTCGGCGACGGCGACTGGGCGCTCGGCGACCTGGTGAACACCGCGAAGCGGCAGGGCGTGACCTGGTACCGGCGCAGCTTCAAGCTCGCCGTCGACGCGGGCATCGACGCGTCGATCGGGCTGATCCTCAACGACGACGTGGCCCGCGCCTATCGCGTCCAGATCTTTCTCAACGGCTGGAACATGGGCCAGTACATCAACGACGTCGGCCCGCAGCACACCTTCGTCCTGCCGAACGGCATCCTGCGCACCCGCGGCACCAACACCCTTGCCCTGGCGGTCATTTCGGACGGGACCACGGCCTCGGGTCCGGCGGAGGTGGGTCTGACGCTGCTGGGCTCGGCGGCGGGCGGGGTGCCGGTGACGGCGGTGTGAGGGGCGCGGGGTGAGCGGCGCCGGGTGCCGGGTGCGGGCGTGACCTGAAAGGGACGTACGCCCGCATTGCCTTCTTCGGCAGGCTGGTTCACCGTATGGGCCCATGAGGCCGCGGACGGTGGAGGGGGAACTCCCGTGCGAAGACGGCGATTCATCAGCGGAGTGGTGGGGGCGGGGGCCGGACTCGGTCTGGTCTCGGCGAGCACGGGAGCGGCCAGTGCGGGCGCGGTGAGGGCGGCGAGCGCGGGTGTGCCCCACGACTGGACCGCCGTCCCGGCTCCGGACTGCGCCCCGGCCGCCCAGTTGCTGGACGTGGCCGCCGCCGGACCCGGTCTGGCCTGGGCGGTCGGCGAGGAGGGCCGCAACGGCAGCACACGCGGGACCCCGCTGGCCCTCGTCTGGGACGGCTCGGTCTGGAGCCGCGTCGACCTCTCCCACCTCGGCTTCGGCGGATACCTGCACGCGGTCGCCGGCACCGCCGACCGCGCCTGGGCGCTCGGTCACGGCACGACGGGCGGGTACCGGCTGCTCGCCTGGGACGGCGTGACCTGGCAGGACGCCGACTTCCCCGGCCGCGGAGCCTCCGGCACCTCCCTCACGGACGTCGCGCTCGGCGCCGACGGCGACACCTGGATCTCCGGGCGCTCCAGCGACGGCCTGCTCCTGCTGCACGGTCACGGCACCGACTGGACCTGGGTGCCGGCGCCCCCGAGCGGCACCACCGCCACCCCGTCGGGCCTGCGCGTCCTGCCCTCGGGTGACGTCTGGGTCTACGACAGCGCCCTCATCGCCCGCTGGGACGGCACGGCCTGGACCGAACTGCCCACGCCACCCGGCATCCGCGCCTCCGTCACCGGCCTCCTCCCGGTCGCCGACGACGACATCTGGCTGACCGGCTACTCCTACGGGGTCGGCGGCCCGCCCGGCAAACCGCCGAGCGTCACGCTGATGCACGGCGACGGCAGCAACTGGACCTACGTCACCGCCCCGTTCACGGTCGGCATGCTGTCCGGGATCGTCGACGACGGCCAGGGCGGCCCCGACCGTATCGCCGGCTGGGACTTCTGGGACCAGACCCGCGCGCACTACCTCCGCTGGGAGAACGGCAGTTGGGTGAGCGAGCGCGGCCCGACCGCGACAACTCCCGTCCTCCCCGCCGCCCTTGCGACGGTCCCCGGCACGGGCGGCTACTGGTCCGTCGGCACGACGTCCTCGTACCCGTATCCACCCGCACAGGTGCACATCGAGAACTGAGCCTCGTAAGAGGGGAATTGGAGGAACTAGGCGAGCCGGATCACGTTCCAGGAAAGCGGCTCCAGTACGGCGGTGAGGGTGCCGTCCGTGAGGGTGGTGCCCTCGGCCGGGTGCGGGGTGACTCGGTCGGGGTCGGTGAGGGTGTTGCGGGCGTCGGGGTCGGCGTCCGCGAGGGCGCTGTGCTCGACGACGGAGGTCAAGTCCAGGCCGGGCAGGGCGACTTCGAGCGGGAGCGGCTCGGTGCGGCTGCGGTTGACGGCGAAGACGGTGACGGTGCCGTCGTCGGCGCGGACGGCGGTGGCGTGCAGCAGGTCGGTCTCGCCGTACTCCTTGGTGTCGTAGGTCGGCGAGTCGACGCGGACGTCGAGGACCTGGCCGCGGCCGAAGCGGGAGGCCTGGGCGAAGGGGAAGAACGTCGTCTGGCGCCAGGCGGGGCCGCCCGGTTCGGTCATGATCGGGGCGATGACGTTGACGAGTTGGGCGAGGCAGGCGACCGTGACGCGGTCCGCGTGCCGGAGCAGGGCGATGAGCAGCGAGCCGAAGACGACGGCGTCCAGGACGCTGTAGTTGTCCTCCAGCAGGCGGGGCGCCTCGGGCCAGTCGGCGGGGTCGTGGTCCTTGGCGTGCTGCTCCCAGCGGGAGAGGTACCAGACGTTCCACTCGTCGAAGGAGAGGTTGATCTTCTTCTTCGACTTGAGGCGGGCGCCCACGTGGTCGCAGGTGGCGACGACGTTGTCGATGAAGGACTCCATGTCGACGGCGGAGGCGAGGAAGGAGTCGATGTCCCCGTCGTGCGGCTCGTAGTAGGCGTGCAGGGAGACGTGGTCGACCAGGTCGTACGTCTCCTTGAGGACCGTCGCCTCCCACTCGGCGAAGGTGGGCATGGACTGGCCGGAGGAGCCGCAGGCGACGAGTTCGACGTCCGGGTCGATCTGGCGCATCGCGCGGGCCGTCTCCGCGGCGAGCCTGCCGTACTCCTCGGCGGTCTTGTGGCCGGTCTGCCAGGGGCCGTCCATCTCGTTGCCCAGGCACCACATGCGGATGCCGAAGGGGTCCTTGTCGCCGTGCGCGGCGCGCAGGTCCGACAGGGCGGTGCCGGCGGGGTGGTTGGCGTACTCCTGGAGTTCGAGGGCCTCGGCGACCCCGCGGGTGCCGAGGTTGATCGCCATCATCGGCTCGGCCTGAGGGCCGATCTTGCGCAGGAAGTCGATGTACTCGGAGAGGCCGAAGCGGTTGGTCTCCAGGGAGTGCCAGGCGAGGTCGAGGCGGCGGGGGCGGTCCTCGGCGGGGCCGACGGAGTCCTCCCACTTGTAGCCGGAGACGAAGTTGCCGCCGGGGTAGCGGATGGCGGTGACGCCGAGTTCGCGGACCAGGTCGAGGACGTCGGTGCGGATTCCGGCCGCGTCGGCGGTGGGGTGGTCCGGTTCGAAGATGCCGGTGTAGACGCAGCGGCCGAGGTGTTCGACGAAGGATCCGAAGAGTCGGGGGTTCACCTCGCCGACCGTGAAGGCGGGGTCGAGCGTGAAACGGGCGGTGGTGGTGCTCATGGGGACCCTTCGGGAACGGGGGCTGGAACGGGCTTGGCGGCCGTCCGGGATATCGACTCTCGCTCGCATCCTCGAACAGGACCGTAAGGAGGAAGCGCTTTCTCGGTCAATGGTCCGGGCGGAACTTTCCAGCCAGAGGGGTGGTTCCGAGCTGAACCACTCCCACCGGATCACATGACGTGGACCGGACCTGCCGCGTACGCTCGAACAGCCCTGCCGCCCGGCGGCCGGGCGGGAAGGGGCACGATGGACATCGCGGGCGCGCGGAGGAAGGCGGCCGGGATCGCCGCTGCTCTCATGCGCTCGCGAAGAGCCACCGGGCCGCGCTCGGGCACGCACTTCGGCGCGTACTTCGGGACGCGCTCGGGGATGCGGGAGCTGACGGCCCGCCTCGGGGCCGCGGTGGCGGCCCGACCGGAACCGCCGGCCGGGGTGCGCGAGCTGTGCCGGGCGCTGTGCGAGGAGATGAGCGCGCTGCGCGGCGGACGGCCCCTCGATCTGCGCTTCGAGCGGTTCCCCGACGAGATCGAGGTCACCGGGCTGTGGGTGGAGTTCCAGGACTTCGACCTGGTCATCGTCGAGGAGCGGGCCGAGGCGGTGCAGCAACTGGTCATCCTCGGCCATGAGTTGTGGCACCTGCACGCCGCGCACGGCCATCACCACGTGGCCGGACCGGCCGCCGCGCACGCCCTGGCCGACCGGCGCGAGTGGACCGACGCGGCGCTGACGGTGGCCGCGCGCAACGGCTCGCGGGAGACCGACGAGGCCGAGGCCGACGACTTCGGGCACCGGCTCGCCGCCGCGTTCCGGCCAATGCTCGACGGGCGGAGTCCCGACGGGGACCTCGACCCCTTCCAGCGGTCCCTGGGCTACCGCGGGCGCGGCGGGCCGCCGCGGTGAGCTTCGTCAACGAGTTCTATCCGTCCTTCTGGTGGATCCCGGCCGGGGTGCTGACCGCCGCGCTGGCCATCAAGCTGCCCACCATCATCCGGCTGTGGAGCGACCCGCTGCTGCGGGCGGTCGGCGGTCTGCTGCTGCTCGCGTGCGCGGTGTTCGTGTTCGTGGCGCCGGCCACGATCGCGTGGGTCAACCGGGTCACCGGCGTCACCAACATCTCGGCGCCCTGGGTGTATTCACTGCTCACCGCGTTCTGCGGCTCCTGTCTGCTGCTGATCATCGCCTGGCGCAACGGCCTCGCCGACCGCTCCGCGCAGACCGTCCGCGCGATGCGCTGGGTCGTGGCCACCTACTCGGGCGTGATCGTCGCGCTGTGGGTGCTGTTCGCGCTCGGCGACGCGCCCGTGGAGCGGCTGCGGGACCTGGACACGTACTACGCCAACACCGCGTACCTGCGCGAGATGATCCTGCTCTACCTCCTCGCCCACACCGTGGCCACGCTGATCACCGCTTGGCTGATCTGGAACTGGGTGCGCACCGACGGACTCGACGCGTGGCTGCGCTGGGGGCTGAAGTTCCTCGGCGTCGGCTACGCGATCCAGCTGGCCTTCGACGCGGCCAAACTCACAGCGGTCGCGGCCCGTTGGACCGGGCGGAACCTGGACTGGCTCAGTACGGGGGTGGCGCCGCCGATCGCCTGTCTGTCGGCCATCCTCATCGCGATCGGCTTCATCCTGCCGCACGCCGGCCAATACCTGCACGACCGCTGGCGAGTCCGGCTCGCCCACCGCGAACTGCGGCCGCTGTACCTGCTGTTGCGCACGGTCAACGGCGGCGGCACGCCGTTCCTGCTGCGGGCCACGCCCGAACTCCGGCTGATCCGCCGGGAGACGTTCATCCGGGACGTACTGCTGCCGCTGGCCCGGCACATCGACGAGGACCGCCGTCGCTCCGCCTACGACGCCGCGCTCGCCCTCGGCTTCGAGTCAGGCCGGGCCAAGGCGCTCGCCTCCGCCGTGAGCATCCAGGACGCCGTCGCCGCACGACACCACGCGACGGACGGGGCGGGCGACCACGACGGCGACACGACGGACCTGCTGCGGGAGATCGGCGCGGTGTCGCGTGCGCTGCGTCGGCCGGACGAACTGCTGGCGGTGCGGGTCCGTGCCGGGGCGGGAACGGGATTCACGGCTCAGGTGTCACCCTCGGCGCGGCCTTCGGCCGCGGTTCATCCCTCGCATCCTCCGGCGGAGGATCACGCGGTCTGAGAACATGTCGGCTGTTGCACACACGGCCGTCGAACATCCGAGCAGCCCCGGGGGGCGCGGTGCGAGCCGACAGGGAGATGCGCGGTGGGGACCAAGAGGGACATGCGTCGTCTCGCCGACGTCCTCGTGGACCCCATCCGGGTGCCGATCCCCGCGGACCCGGAGGTCCTGTTCGAGGCGCTGGTCGACTCCGTCAGCGCCTGGCGCGGGCGTGAGGTCCTGGTCCACCGGGCGGTGTTCCCGCCGCACACGGCCAGCGGACTGTGGCTGGAGGGCGAGGCCCACGACGACGTCGTCGTCGACCGGCGGGCCGCGCCCTGGCATCAACTCGTCATCTTCTGCCACGAGGTGTGGCACATGCGCCAGGGCGGCACCGGCGGTGCCCGCACCGACTTCAGCCTCGCCGAGGAGCAGGAGGCCGACCGGTTCGGGATGCTGATGGGCGGCCGGCTGCGCACCTGGCTGGAGGCGTCCACGGACTCCGTGTTCGCGTCCGCGGGCAACGACTCCCCCGACCTCGCCGGCCGCATAGGCGCCGCGCTCAACCACCGTGGGACACAGAGATGAGCGGTCTCATCAACTACGTCAGCTGCGGGATCCTCTGGCTAGGGCTGCTCGTCAAATCCCCCGACCTGCGCCGCCACCGCCACGACCCCTATCTCCGGGCGATCTGCGTGGTGCTGGGCCTGGCCGGCCTGTGCTTCTTCCTCGGGGCCCCGCCGACGGTGGCGTACGTCAACGGCGTCAGCGGAGTCCCCAACCTGGCCGCGCCGCTGACGTACGCGTCGATCGCCGTGTACAGCGCCGCCGCGCAGGTGCTGATCGTGTACTGGCGGGGCGGACCGCACGTGCACCGCGTCGCGCGCCGCTGGGTCGTGGCGTACGCGCTGATCGTGCTCGGCATCGCGACGATGTTCGCGCTCGGGGACGCGCCCGTGGAGCGGCGCACGGACCTGGACACCTACTACGCGACGACCCCCTTCATCGCCGAGATGATCGTCCTCTACCTGGTCGGACACCTCGCCGCGACCACCGTCACCACGGTGTCGTCGCTGCGCTGGGCCCGCCAGGTCCGCGGCTGGCTGCGCGCGAGCCTGCTGACGCTGGGCATCGGCACGCTGTGCAACGCCGGGTACAGCGTGAGCAAGCTCGTCGCCGTGGTCGCCCGCTGGTGCGGGCGGGACTGGACGGCGCTCGGCTCCGAGGTCTCCGCGGCGGCGGCCGGGCTCGGCGCGGTCCTGACGGTCGTCGGCGTCCTGCTCCCGCTGATCGGACCCCGGCTGAGCGCATGGCGCCGCTCCCGCCGGACGTACGCCCGACTCGCCCCGCTGGAGCGGGAGTTGGCCGACATCCTGAACCGGCGTGCGCTGCGCCTGCCGCGCCCCCGCTGGTCCTCCCCCACGACCCGGCTGGTGTGGCGCCAGACCAGCATCCACAACGGCCTGAGCCACCTCGACGCGTACTTCGACCACACGCTGTACGAGCGCACCCGGGAGGCGGTGCTCCACACGACCGGCGACGCCGACCGGGCCGAGGCCACGGCCTGGGCGACGGTCATCGTGGCCGCGGTCGGCGAGGAACCGGATCGGATGGACGCCGGCACGTCGGCTGCGTGGGCGGCACCCGGGGCCGGAGCCGCGCGCGGGAGCGAAGGCGGCCTCGCGGAGCGGGTGTCGCCGAGCACAAGGGACGACGGCCTCGCGGGGCCGGCCGGGTCCGGGGCGACGGGCAGGACCGGGGCCGCGACGGCGAGCGGCTCGCCGGGACGAGCAGGCGCGTCCGGCGCAGGGGCTCCCGGGCGGGTGTTGCCGGTGGCAGGAGATGACGGGCTCGCAAGGCGGACCGGGGTCGGGGTGGCGGGCGGCTCACCGAGGCCGGCCGGCGCCTCCGGCGCGGGTGCGGGAGCGGGGGCGCCCGGGCTGGTGCCGGAAGTGGATGTGCTGGTGCCGGAGGTGGACGTGCTGGTGCGGATCGCCGACGTGCTGGCGGAGGGCTCCGTCGTCGCGGGGGTCCGGGTGCCGACGGGGGCCGCGTGAGTCTCGTCGTCTATGTGGCCGCGTGCGCGCTCGCGCTCTCCTCGGGGCTGCTGTTCCGCCGGCCGCGCACCGTCGCGCGGGATCCGCTGACCCTGTCGACCTGCGTGGCGATCGTGCTCGGCTCGCTCGTCTTCGCGTGCTCCGCGCCGCTGACGCTGGCCGCCGTCAACGAACTCACCGGCATCCCCAACTTCGGTGCCCCGCTGACCTACGGCATGCTCACCGCGTACAGCTGCTCCCTGATCGTGCTGCTGATCCACTGGCGAGGCGGTCCCGCCGAGCGGGTCCGGCGGGCGGCGCTGGCCTGCGTCATCGCGTACGGGCTGCTGGTCGTCGCGATCGTCGTGCTGTTCGTGCTCGCGGACGCGCCCGTGGAGCGGCTGCGGGACCTGGACACGTACTACGCGAACACGCCGTACATGCGCGAGATGATCCTGTGCTACCTGCTCGCGCACACCGCGGCCATGGTCGTCATGTGCGCCGTGTGCCTCAAGTGGGGCCGTGAGGTGACCGGCCTGCTCAGGACCGGACTGCGGCTGATCCTGGCCGGCGCGGTGCTGGACGTGCTGGGCTTCCAGGCGACCAAGTACACGGCGGTGGTGGCGCGTTGGTACGGCCACGACCTCGACTTCCTGTCCACTTCGGTCGCGCCTCCGCTGGCCTCGCTCGGCGCGCTGTTCTGCTCGGCCGGCTTCGTGCTGCCGCGGCTGCTGCCGCCGGTCGCCGCGCACTGCCGCAGCCTGGGCGAGTACCGGCGGCTGGGCCCGCTGTGGGCACGGGTGCGGTTCGTGTCGACCGCGCCGAAACAGCCGTCCGCCTGGTGGCAGTTACCGCTCGCCCGGCTGCGCTGGCGTGAAGTCTCCATCCACGACGCCCTGTTGGCGCTGGCGCCCTACTTCGACGACGACGTACGCGAGAAGGCCCGGCGGGCGGCGCTGAGTTCGGGCCGGGACACGCATCAGGCACGGGTCCTGGCGGAGGCCGCGATGCTCGCCGACGCCGCCCGCCGGGCCGCCGCACGGGCCCGGCCCCTCGACCCGCCGAGCACGTACCGGCTGCACGCGACCGAGGTGGCCGGTCCGGGCGGCCTGGTCGAGCTGGCCCAGGCCCTGGCGACGCCCCCCGCCGGCGGCTCGGTACGTGAAGGTACCGTGAGGGCTTCCCATGGCTGAGTGTGCCCGTGGCTCCCGCCCCGTGGCCGACCACGTGGCCGAGTGCGAGGAGCCCCATGCCGAGTAGAGCTGTCGTCATCGGTGCCGGCCTGGGCGGCATGCTGGCCGCGGCGGCCCTGTCCACCGCCGTGGACGAGGTGATCGTCCTCGAACGCGACGAGCTGCCCGCCGGTCCTGAACACCGCAGGGGCCTGCCGCAGGGCCGCCACGCCCACCTCCTCATGGCCGGCGGCCTGGCCGCGATGGACGACCTCCTGCCGGGCATGGACATACGCCGGCGGCTGCTGGACAAGGGCGCCCACGAGGTCTCCTTCAGCTCGGGCATGCTCGCCCGCACCCCCGAGGGCTGGCTGCGGCGGTGGCGGCACGAGGGGCCCCGGATGATCAGTTGCAGCCGGGCGCTGGTGGACTGGGTGGTACGGGACGCCGTGCTGGGCCTGGGCGGCGAGGAGGTCGGGCGGGCCCGGGTGGAGATCCGGCGGGCGCAGGCCGTGGAGCTGCTGGGCGACGCGGGCCGAGTGCGGGGCGTGCGGGTGTCGACTGCCGTCAGGGGCAGGGGACTTGACGCGGAAGGGGACGACACCGGACGGAGTGCGGAGCGGGACGTCGAGCGGGACATCGAGCGGGACATCGAGCGAGCTGCCGGGCGGGATGTCGAGAATGACGGCGAGCGTGAACGCGAGGTTGGTGGCCTGAACGATGTCCTGAACGATGTCGACCTCGACGCCGATCTCGTCGTGGACGCGAGCGGGCGTGGCTCGCGGATCCTCAAGTGGCTTGCCGCGCTGGGGATTTCGGAGGTCCGGAAGAAGACCGTCGACGCCGGGCTCGTCAACGCCACCCGGATCTACCGCACTCCGGCCGGCGCCGAGGGCTTCCCGCTGACCATCGTGCAGGCCGACCCGTACGCCGGCCGGCCGGGCCGCAGCGGGATGGTGATGCCCATCGAGGGCGACCGCTGGATGGTCAGCCTCGCCGGATCCCGCGGCGGCGAACCCCCGGCCGACCCCGACGCGTTCCTGCGCAGCGCCCTGGAGTTGCCCGACCCCATCGTGGGCCGGCTGATCTCCGGCGCCGAGCCGCTCACCGACATCCACGTCGGCCGCGGCACCGCCAACGTGCGGCACTACCTGGAGAAGGTGCGCGACTGGCCCGAGGGTCTCGTCGTGCTCGGCGACGCCCTCGCCACGTTCAACCCGGCCTACGGACAGGGCATGTCGGTGGCCGCGCTCGGAGTCCAGTCCTTCGCACGGGAGTTGGCCCGCGGCGGGCCGGCCGCGCCGGGCCTGTCCCGTCGGGTGCAGCGCGCGGTGGCACGGTCCGTCGACGCGGCCTGGGCGGTCGCGGTCGGCCAGGACGTCTGGTTCCCGGGCACGCGGGGCGCGCAGCCCGGCACCGCCGACCGGCTGGTCGCGGCGTACTCCCGTCGTCTGACCCGATCGGCCACCGGTTCCTACCATGCGGCGTCCGCCTTGTGGGACCTGTCCAGCCTGACCACGGGCCCGGCCCGGGTTCTGCGCCCCCGGACCCTCCTCGCCACCCTCAACGGCCCGCTGCTGCCGACGCCGACGGAGCCGCCGCTGACGGAGTCCGAGCGGAAGATCCTGCGGTCGCTGGACCGGACGGGACGGGACGGCTAGGCGGGCGGGCGGCCCGTCGGAGGGCGTACGCGGCGGCGGGTCTTCAGGGCGTGGGCACGGCGGCGGGTCTTCAGGGTGTGGACGCGGCGGCCGGTCTTCAGGGCGTGGACACGGCGGCCGCTCCTCAAAGCCCGTATGCGGCGGCCGTTCCTCAAAGCCCGTACGCGGCAGTCATTCTGACGGAGCCTCACATTCTCGACCTCAGTACGTCGACCTCGCAGCCCGGTGCGAACGGGTCGAAGCCGTGCTCGCTCAGCCAGCGGACCACCAGCAGGCTGCGCACCGACCACCACGCGCGGATCACGTCGAGGTCGACGTCGGCGCCGTAGCCGGCGAGCACGTCGTCGAGGTGGTCCTCGTGTCCGAGCGTGAAGGTGGCGAGGTCGTACAGGGCATCGCCCCGGCCCGCCTCGGACCAGTCGATGACGCCGGTGACCTCGTCGTCCTCGACGAAGACGTGCGCGATCTGCAGGTCGCCGTGGGTGAACGCCGGTGTCCACGGCCGCAGCGCGGCCTCGGCGACCTGGCGGTTGCGGGCGACCAGGTCGGCGGGCAGGACGCCGTTGCTCACGAGCGCCTCGCACTCGGCGTCGAGTTCCGCCGTGAGCGCGGCGATGCTCCGCCCGGCCCCGCCGGTCCGGGTCGGCAGCGGTGCGTCGTGCAACTTCCGGATGGCGGCGCCCGCCGCGGCCCACGCCGTCGGCGATCCGGTCGACGGCCCGCCGAGGGTCCCGACCGTCGTCCCCGGGAGCGCGGCGAGCGCGAGTACGTGCGGCTTGTGCCACAGGACCCGCGGGGTCGGGATCGGCGCGAGTGAGATCGCCTCGACCTCGACGTCGATGCGCGCCTGGTCGGAGTCCACCTTCAGGAACACGTCACCGACGCGCAGAGTCGCGCGCTCGGAGTGGGCGACGACGACTTTGACCTCATCCATGGGCGACCAGTATCCCGGGGGTGATCGCCGACGTCGCCGGGTTTGTCACCTGCGGTTACGCGGTCGGTTGGACAGCCCTTGGTCGGCTCAGCCCGCGAACGCCGGTTGCGCCAGCCCCTTCCCCGCGCCCGGTACCACCAGCAGCGAGCCGGCGGCCGGGAGGGGCGCGGTGAGCCCCGTACGAGCGGTGGTGATGTACAGGTCGGTGAGGTCCGTACCGCCGAAGGCACAGGCGGTGGGTCGGGGTACGGGCAGCTCGACGACGCGGTCCAGCGCGCCGGCGGGCGTGTAGCGGCGTACGGCGCCGCCGTCCCAGAGGGCCACCCACACGCACCCGTCCGCGTCGACGGTGAGCCCGTCGGGGAACCCGGCGCCGTCCTCGATCACGGCGAGGGGGCGCCGGTTGCCGACCCGCGCTTCACCCTCGTAATCGAAGACGTCGATACGGCGGGTCGGGGAGTCGATGTAGTACATGAGGCGCCCGTCGGGGCTCCAGCCGGTGCCGTTGCTTACGGCCACGTCGTCGAGGACGGGTTCGACGGTGCCGTCGCCGGTGACGCGGGAGAGGGTGCCGCCGCCGGGGGCCTCGTCGTAGCGCATGGTGCCGGCCCAGAGGGAGCCGTCGGGGGCGACGGCGGCGTCGTTGGCACGGCGGCCGGGAACGGCTTCGCGGTGCAGCCACCGGAAGGAACCGTCGGGGTCGACGAGCCCGACCCCGTCCCGCAGATTCAACACCAACCCGCCGCCCGCGCGCGGCTTCGCGGCGCCGACGTGCTGTTCGGTGGTGCGGACGGTGCGGTGACCGGTGGCGGGGTCGTAGGTGTGGACCCGGCTGCCGAGGATGTCGACCCAGAGGAGGCGAGCGGCATCGGCGTCCCAGGTCGGGCCTTCGCCGAGGGCGGCCTCGGCGAGCACGGCCACCTCGTAGTCGTACTTCGTCATCCGACGCTCCGGTGCCCGAGCCGCTCCGAGAGCTCCACGGCACCCTTGGCGGCGAGCTGCTCCAGCTCGACCCGGCGCTCGTCGCTCCAGCGGATCATCGGTACGGAGATGGAGAGCGCGGCGACGACCTGCCCCGTGCGGTCGCGCACCGGCGCGGCGACGCAGCTGACGTCCGGGTTGGACTCGCGGCTCTCCACGGCGATGCCACGCTGCCGGATCTCCGCGAGGGCCTCGCGCAGGGCGGTCGGCTCGGTGATGCTGTTGGGCGTCATCGCGACGAGGTCGGCGTCGTCCGGGATGCGCGAGTCGAGCTCGGGCTGCGGGAGGGAGGCCAGCAGCATCTTGCCGACGGACGTGCAGTGGGCGGGCAGCCGGCGGCCGGCGGCGGAGACCATGCGGACCGCGTGGGTGGAGTCCACCTTGGCGATGTAGATGACGTCGGTGCCTTCGAGGATGGCCACGTGCACGGTCTCGTCACAGGTCTCGGCGACGGACCGGGCCACCTGCTGCCCCTCGGCGGCGAGGTCCAGCTGCTCGGCGTACCTGCTGCCGAGCTGGTAGGGCCGTACCCCGAGCCGGTAGCGTCCCGGCTGCCCGGGCACCTGCACGATGTACGAACGGGCGGCGAGCGTGGTCACCAGCTCGTGCACGGTGGTGCGCGGCAGCTGCAGCTTGCGCACTATGTCGGGGGCGGAGAGCGTCCCGTCCCCGTCGAGGAAGAGCTCAAGAATGTCGAGCGCCCGAGTCACGGCAGGTACGAGGCGTCCCACGACCGGCCCCCTCCCTTGGTTGTCTGTAGCGTCTGCGTTCGAGATTTCAACAGACGATCGGAATGACGAACGGGGACAGGCTAGCCATAGTGCGTTTGCCCGGGCAATGGTCCTGCGGGCACCACCTCGCGGGCCAGGTGAGTACTACTGTCTCCCATGTGCGACACGTCACATCATGTCGTGCGGTGGACGGTCGGGATCACGCGGAGACCCAGGGCCTCCTCGGAAACTGCTCAGGGGGACCGTGCGTCTACCCGGGTATGGCCTTCGCACCCGAGCCGCCGTCCTGGCAGCGCTGCGACCGGGGTGCGGCCGGACCGGACGGGTCCGGCTGCATCGGCCGCGCGGTCGCTCCGCACACCGAGTGTCTTGCTCATCTGTCCGATGCGCAGAGCGAGGCCTACTTCGCCTCTTTGGCCCCCGGGAGTCGCGTCGACCATCCGGGCACCACGTTCGACGCCGCGCTGCTGGGACGGTTGCTGAACGCCGTGCGGGACCCTGAGACGGGTCGGCCCCGGCTGTCCACGGCCGGATTCGCGCGGGCGACCTTCGAAGGTTATGCCGATTTCGGCCTGGCGTGTTTCGAGGGCAATGCCATATTCGACGCCGCTCGGTTCAAAGGCGTCGCCGGTTTCGGCACGGTGACCTTCGGACAACATGCGGGTTTCGAGTCGACCTTCTTCGAAGGTGACGCCCGGTTCGGTTCGGCACGGTTCGAGGCCAACGCCGATTTCCGGTCGGCGAGTTTCACCCGCTCCGGCTGGTTCGAGTCCGCGGTGTTCATCGGTCCGGCCGGGTTCGGCGGCTCGCGGACACTGTTCGGCGGACCGGCCGGGTTCGCCTCTGCGGAGTTCAGGGACAAGGCCGAGTTCAGCTGGGCCAACTTCAGCAGTTCGGTCACGTTCTGCTCAGCCACTTTCAAAGGCGACGCGCGGTTCGAATCCACCAAATTCCTAAGCGCCGTCACCTTCGATTCGGCGACCTTCGAGATGTACACCGAGTTCAACTCGGCGGAATTCACAGGCGAGGCCGGATTTCACGCCACGAACTTCGTGGGTTCCGCCTGGTTCGAGTCGTCGGTCTTTCGGCAGATCGTCTCGTTCGGCTCGGCGGCATTCCGTTCGGACGCCCGATTCGGCTCGGCGCGCTTCGCCGAACAAGTCACGTTCGCTTCAGCCGTGTTCGAGGGCGGTACCGGGTTCGAGTCCACAACCCTGTCCGGAGACGCGGACTTCTCCTCGGCGACGTTCACGCGGACGTCCCATCTCGGCCCGCTGACCTGCGAGGGCGACATGGTGCTGACGAGGGCGGTGTTCAAGGCGCCCGTGACGCTCGCCATCACCGCCCGCCATCTGGTCTGCCGACGGACCCGCTGGACCTCGATGACCGCCCTGAGGCTGCGCCGTACCACGCTCGACTTCACCAACGCGGTCTTCGAGCAACCCCTCAGCGTCTCCGCCGTGCCCGGACCCGGTGATCCTCCGGTACGAGTCGTCTCGCTGCACGGCGTGGACGCGGCCCACCTGGTACTCGCCGATGTCGATCTGTCCCGCTGCCCCTTCACCGGGATCGTCCACCTCGACCAGCTGAAACTGGAGGGCATCTGCTCCTTCGCCGAGGTCCCCGCGGGAACTCACTGGCAGCGCTGGCTCCCCGTACGGTTCACACCGCGCCGCACCCTGGTCGAGGAGCACCGCTGGCGCGCATGCCGGCCCGGCGCGGCCGACGGCTGGACCAGGGACGAATCCGCCGTCGGCAAGAGTCGGCCGATGGCGCTGGCAGCCGTGTACAGGGCCCTGCGCAAGTCGTTCGAGGACAGCAAGAACGAGCCGGGCGCCGCCGACTTCTACTACGGCGAGATGGAGATGCGGCGCCACGCGGAGGAGACGCCTCGCGCCGAACGCGGCCTGCTCACGGCGTACTGGGCCCTGTCCGGATACGGGCTGCGCGCGAGCCGCGCCGTGGGCTGGCTGCTGCTCGCCATGGCCGGCACGGTCCTGGCGATGACGCTCTGGGGAACCCCGACGCAGAGCGGCGGGGCCACATCGGCCCATGGTCCCGGGACCCCGTCGACCTACGACCCCGGGAACCGGTTCGACCGGAGCCTGCGAGTCGTGGTGAACTCCGTGGTCTTCCGCTCATCCGGCCAGGACCTGACCACGGCCGGCGCGTACATAGAGATGGGCGCCCGGCTGACGGAGCCGTTCCTGCTCGGTCTCGCCGTCCTTGCCCTGCGTGGACGCGTCAAGCGATAACGTCCCCTCGACCGGACGAGATCTACGCGCGAGGGAGCGGCATGAGCGAGGGCTCGGGTGGGGAACCCGTCCTGGTGACCGGTGGCAGCGGGTTCGTCGGGAGTCATCTGGTCGCGCGACTGCTTGAGCGCGGGTACCGGGTGCGGGCCACCGTGCGGAGTACGGGGAATGCCGCGAAGGTGGCTCCCCTCCGCACGATGCAGAAGCAGCATCCGGACCAACTCGACCTCTTCGAGGCCGACTTGCTCGTCGACGGGGACTTCGACGCGGCGATGGAAGGGTGCGGGGTCGTGTTCCATGTGGCCTCGCCCTTCCTCATGCCGGAGAAGATCAAGGACGGGCAGCGGGACGTGGTCGAGCCCGCGCTCGTCGGGACGCGGAACGTGCTGGGGAGCGTGGAGCGGACGCCCAGCGTGCGGAGGGTGGTGTTCACCTCCACCGTGGGGGCCGTCTTCGGGGACTACATCGACGTGTTGGAAATGGACGGGGGTGTGCTCAGCGAGAAGTACTTCAACACCACCAGCACCGTGGAGAACAACCCGTACCACTACGCCAAGACCGTTGCCGAGCAGGCCGCTTGGGAGGCCGCGGAGGGCCAGACACGGTGGCGGCTCGTCTCCGTCAACCTGGGACTCGTCCTCGGACCGTCCCTCACCCCCGCCTCCGACTCCGGCAGCCTCTTCCTCCTCGACGAGCTCTTCAAGGGCTACTTCTTCTACGGTGCCCCCGACTTCAGCTTCACCACGGTCGACGTCCGCGATGTCGCCGACGCCCACATCGCCGCCGCGGAGAACGAGGACGCGCACGGCCGGTATGTCATCGCCGCCGAGCGAATGTCCTCCTTCCACGACATGGCCCGGGCCCTCCGCGCCCGCTACCCGAGAAACCTGCGCCTCCCCCGAACCCGCCTCCCCCACTGGCCCGTCCGCATCCTCGGCCCCGCCTTCGGCCTGACCCAGGACTACATCCGCAAACACCTCGGCATACGCTTCGAGGTCGACAACGGGCGTGGGGTACGGGAGTTGGGGATCAGATATCGGCCCATCGAGGAGACGGTGCTCGACCATTACGAGGCCTGGCGGCAACAGACCCGCTAAGGCAGGGAACCGTACAGTGCGGCACCCACGGCGGCGAAGGCCGCGCCGACCCAGCGGGGGCAGGAACGGTTGCGTCTTCCGGCCGCGTAGGTGAGCGCCGATCCGGCCATGGCGGGCCACAGGACGCTGAACATGGCGGTCCCGGAAGAAAGGTGGCCGCCGATGACGGCGGCGATCGCGTATCCGGCGACCGCGCCCAGGGCGACCAACGGGAAGTCTGGATCGATCGGGTTCCAGGCGTCGGAGGCCGTCCCTCGACGCCTGGCCCGGACGGAGAGCGCGATCGACGCGATTAGGGAGACCCCGGCGACCGCGGTCCACAGGAGTGCCGGGGCGACCAGGAGGGGATTGGGTGAGTCGGGTGAGTCCACGCGACAAGGGTGCCGTCGGTTCCTTCACCGACGCCACCCGCTACGGCCCCCTCCTCGCCTCCCCCAGCGTTCCCCTCAACCTCTGTGCGCGCAGCACCAGTTCGAGTTCGAAGCGGCGGTCCGGGTCGTCTATCTCGTCGCCCCAGAGTTCGCGGATCTGGCGGAGGCGGTAGCGGACCGTTTGGGGGTGGACGCCCAGGCGGGTCGCGACCTCTGGGGCTCCGCCTCTTGTTTCCAGCCAGGCCAATAGCGTTTCCGCGAGGCGGCGGCCGTGGGTTGGGCCGCTGTGGGCCAAGGGGGCCAGGCAGCGTAGGGCCAAGTCGTCTATCAGTTCCTCCGGTTGGAGGAGGATCAGCGCCTCGGTGTGCTCGGTGCAGTGCAGGACGTCTCCGGCCGGGAGCAGGCCCCGTTCCACCAGGCGTACCGCCGCCTCCGCCCAGTGCAGTGACTTCGCCGCGTCGGCGAGGGGGACCGGTGGGCCTATCGCGCCCGACCAGCCGGTGAGGGCGCGGTGGAGGAGTTCGGGGCGGCCGGCGGCGTCCGGTTCGGGGACGACCATGCGGGGCTGCTCGTACTCCATGTCGAGGAGGACGCCCTCGCCGACCGCCGGGGCCACGGCTTCGCGGGCCGGGCGCAGCAGTACGCCCACCGCGACCTTTCTCGGCAGTGGCCAGCCGACCCGTGCGGCCCGTTCGGTGAGTGCCTCCGCCGGGTCGCCGCCTCGGTGGTGTTCGGCCAACAGCAGTTCCATCAGGCGGCGTTGGAGGCGCAGGCGTTCGCCGGCCTGCCGTGCCGCCGCCTCCGCGTAGCCGCGTACCGACTGGTCGACCAGGCCGTCCAGGTACTCGTAGCCCGCATCGACGAGTTCGTACATCGCCGGCGGCGGGATCTCCACGCGCTGGCCGATCTCCGCGAAACGGCGCCAGGCCAGCCGTACGCCCATGCGGTAGATCGCCTGGAGGGAGTCCAGGGAGCGGCCGTGCAGGCCCTCGCCGCGGCCGAACTCCTGGAAGACGCCCGGCGGTACGGTCGGGCGGCCCTCGGAGGTCTCCAGGTGCTGGACGAAGACCTCGATGGCACGGCGGATACCGACCATGGCCATCGGCTCGCCCGACTCGTCCAGGACGACCGGGAGATGGGGGTACTCGCGGCGGATCTCGCGCAGGATCTCCTCGGCCAGCGCGGGCGCCTCCGCCATGGCCAGCGCGGCGAACTCGCGGACCTGGAGGCGAGGCACGTCGTGCCAGGCCGAGAGCGTGGCGGTGGCGGGTGATCGGGCCGGCGTCACCCGTCAACTCCCCTGTCCGGCTTGCTCGTACGTGATCAACGGCGTGTTCGGCTGGTCCGGGGTCGCGTCGAGCAGCGCGACGATACCGAGCGCGGCGCCCACCGCGAGAAGGGCGGCGGCCACGACGGTGAGTGCGGCGGCGAGCAGTCTGGACATCGCAGGGTCAGCCTCTCTGTCGGGAGGTCGTCCCCACCCCGCTGTCCCACCCCTGCCCGTCGGCCCAGTGTCGACAAGCATTGACACCCCGTCAAGAGGCGCCTACGGTCCCGGGCCCATGGAACGGCCCGACTCCGTCATCCCTCCCCCCTGGAGTGCCCGGATGCGCCGTACAGCCTCACCAACCTCCTTGATACTGCTCGGTCTCGGCGTGTTTCTGCTGGTCCTGGCGCCGATGCTGGCGTGGTACGTACAGCCGCGGGCCGCCGTGAACCCGATCGACATCGACACCACCGCCGTCTACCAGGGCACCGGTGCCTACTTCGACACCGACGAGCTGAAGACCGTCACCGACAAGCGCATCACCGTCACCCAGCAGGTCCGCGGCAACGTCGAGGACAGCGAGAAGAGCGGCGACGCGGTCTGGGACGTGACGACGACCGTCGACACGGACAAGTCGCTGCCGGCCGCCGATCCGCACGACGCGCTGGAGTTCTTCCTCAACCGCTGGGTCACCGACCGCAAGACCAACAAGCCGGTGCACTGCTGCGAGGAGAATCCGTACTTCGAGGGCGACGCCTACCTCAAGTTCCCCTTCGACGTGCACAAACGCTCCTACCAGTGGTGGGACAACTCGCTCGGCGACGTGATCACGCTGCACTACGCCGGCAAGCAGAAGGTCCAGGGCTACACCGGCCTCGCCTTCACCGGCACGGTCCCGCCGACGAAGATCGGCACCCGGCTGGTGCCGGGCAGCCTCGTCGACCAGCCCAACCAGCCCCAGGTGCTGGCCGAGGAGTGGTACTCCAACCACGGCGTCCGCCTCGTCGTCGACCAGCGCACCGGCCGCGTGATCTACGCCCAGGTCGGCCCCCGACGTACTCTGCGCGCGCCGGGGCACTCGTACGACGCGGTGCTCCTCCTGGACGCCGAGAAACTGGTCTTCACGACCGCCACGCAGAAATCCCAGGTGAAGTTGGCCAAAAAGGAGAGCGGCCAACTGCGCATGGTGGGGCAGACGTTGCCGATAGGAGCCGCTGTGGCCGGATTCGTCCTGGCCGCAGTAGGGGGCGTTTTGGTGGTACGCGGGCGAAGGCGCCCCCAATCGCCTGATTCGTCCGGGACTGGGCTCACGATGTGACATGACGTCAGTTCTAATAAAGCCCGAAATTGTCATCTCGGTGAGTAGCCGTGGCGAACGGCGGGGCGAAAACTGTCCAACCCCACCCCAGCACAACCCGTCCACACCCCCCTCCTGAGAAGGGCTCAGTTCCCCCACAGCCACAGCACAGAAGTAGCCACGAAGTCGGCGCGGCAGCGCGGCGGTTCAGGTCGCCGCGAGGCCGCGAGGACCTCGCCACTGAGTTCCGCACCCTGAGACGAGTTGGAGCACACATGCCCCAGCACGTGCCTTCCTCGCTGCGTGCCGTGCCACCCCGGGCGGCGCCGCAGCACCCTTCGGCGCCTCCCCCACAACCGCGCCGAATCGTTTTCCTCGCCCACCGGGATCTGGACAACCCGGCGGCCGGCGGCTCCGAGCTGCTGGTCGACCGGCTCGCCGACGGACTGACCGGACTCGGCCATCAGGTGACGCTGCTGTGCGGCGGACCCGCGGCCTTCCGGGACTACCGCGTCGTGTCGGCGGGCGGTTCGTTCGACCACTATTTGCGCGCCCGCTCCGCCTTCGCCCGCCAGATCGGCGACTGCGACCTGCTGGTCGAAGTCTGCAACGGCATGCCGTACTTCGCGCCGGTCTGGCACCGCGGGCCCACGCTGTGCCTGGTCAACCACGTCCACTCCGACCTGTGGGCGATGCGGTTCGGCGGGCCGTTGACGCCGGCCGCGCGGCTCGGGCGAAGACTTGAGCAGTGGGCGTTGACCGGCGCGAGTGGCTCCGCCGGTTCGGGGAGGGGTCTGCTGGTCGCGGTGTCGCCCTCCACCGCGCATGCGCTCCGCGCGATCGGCGTGGATCGGGACCGGATCAGAGTCGTGCACAACGGAGTTGAGGAACCGGGGCCTCTTGGCGATCGGTCGGCCGAGCCGTTGTTCGTGGCCGTGGGGCGATTGGTCGAGTACAAGCGGATCGATCTGCTGCTGCGGCTGTGGGAACGGGTGCGGCCCGTCACCGGCGGGCGGCTGGTCATCGTCGGGGACGGGCCCGAGAGAGAGCGGCTTGAGCAACTCGCCGGTCCTGGTGTGGAGTTCGCCGGGCATGTGTCCGAGGAAGAGAAGCATCGGCTGTTGTGCGCGGCTTGGTTGTTGTTGCATCCGTCCGCCGTGGAGGGGTGGGGGCTGGTCGTCACGGAGGCCGCCACCCGGGAGACGCCGACCATCGCTTTTGATGTACCTGGGCTGCGGGATTCTGTGGTGGACGGGGAGACCGGTGTGCTCGCGCACGGGGAGTCGTCTTTTGCAGCCGCCTGGTGCACGCTTGCCCTCTCGGGCGAGCGGCGGGAGTTGATGGGGAAGGTTGCTCGGGAGCGGGCTGCTCGTTTTCGGTGGGACCGTACGGTGAGACAGTTTCGAGCCGTTGCCGCCGAGGCGGTGGCGGGCTGGGGGTCGTGATGCGGCCTGGGGTGCGTCGTGGCTGGTCGCGCAGTTCCCCGCGCCCCTCAAGGGGCATGCAGCACAGCCCGGATTTCAAGGACCCTTCCGTTCGGCGGTCCCTCGCTCTCTTTCGGGCCTTTCTGCATGAGCAGGACGATCCCGAAGCCTGTTACTCGCTCCTCGCCCGTGACGCTGCCGATCAGGTCGAGGCCTACGGTGGATCCCTCGCCGGAAAGACCGTTGTCGATGTCGGTGGTGGCAGTGGGTACTTCACCTCGGAGTTCCGGAGACGCGGAGCGCACGCGTATCTCTTCGAGCCCGACATCAGCGAGTTGGGCGAGAAGCCTCCAGACTCCTCCGTCATCGCCGACGGCTACCTGTTGCCGTTGTCCGACGGAGTCGCCGATGTCACCTTCTCCTCCAACGTGTTGGAGCACGTCGCCGATCCGCAGACGTTTCTGAGTGAGTTGGCTCGGGTGACGCGGCCCGGTGGGCTGATCTATGTGTCGTTCACCAACTGGCTGTCCCCGTGGGGCGGTCACGAGTGGGCGCCGTGGCACTACTTCGGTGCCGAGCGGGCCCGCGCACGCTACCGGCGGCGGACCGGAAAGCCGGCCAAGCACACCCTCGGCGAGAACCTGTTCGCCGTGCACATCGGCGCCACCCTGCGGCAGGTGCGCGCGCGTGACGACGTCACGGTCGTCTCGGCGCGTTCCCGCTACTGGCCGTTCCTCGCCGAGACCGTCGTGAAGGCGCCCGGCATAAGGGAGTTGGCCACCTGGAACCTCCTCCTCATACTCCGGCGGTGTCCCCCATGACGACCACGGTCCAGGCTCCTCCTCCGGCAACCGTCCCCACCGCGAGGGCCACTTCGGGTCCGCCGGAGGGGCCGCGGTCGCGCCGCTTGCTGGTCGGGTTCTGGGCCGTGGCGTTCGTGCTGTTCCTGGTGGTGCATCCGGGGCGGCAGACCTTCGACACCAAGCTGGGTGTGACGGTCGATCCGGGCGCGTTCTTCTCCGATCTCGGGCAACTCTGGCATGACCAGGGGTCGTTCGGCGGGATCCAGGACCAGTACGCCGGGTATCTGTGGCCGATGCTGCCGTTCTACTGGCTGGCGCATGCCGTGCAGCTGCCGGTGTGGCTGGCGGAGCGGCTGTGGCTGTCGTTGATCGTGTCCGTCGCCTTCTGGGGTGCGCTGCGGCTGGCCGAGCGGCTGCGGATCGGGACCGACGGGTCGCGGCTGCTCGCGGCGGTGGCGTACGCGCTGTGGCCCGTGTTCACGATCGTGGTCGGTTCCACGTCGGCCGCCGCGCTGCCCGGTGCCTTTCTGCCCTGGGTGCTGCTGCCGTTGACCGACGAGCGGTACACCGCCCGGATCGCCGCCCTGCGTTCGGCGTTGATCGTGCCGTTCATGGGCGGGGTCAACGGCGCTTCCACGCTGGCCTCGTTGCTTCCGGTCGGGCTGTATCTGCTGTCCCGGCCGCCGGGACCACGGCAGCGCAAGCTGATCGCGTGGTGGGTGCCGGGGGTGATCGTGGCGACCGCCTGGTGGTGGATCCCGCTGCTCATGCTCGGTGTCTACGGCGAGAACTTCCTTCCGTACGTGGAGACTTCGCAGACCACGACGGCCACCATGTCGGCGACGGAGGCGCTGCGCGGGGCCGGTGACTGGGTCGCGTATCTGCACTTCGGGGAAGCGTGGCTGCCCGCCGGGTGGGTCGTGGCGTCCTCGGTCGTCGTGATCGTCTGCTCGGCGCTCGCGGCCGGGCTCGGGCTCGCCGGACTCGCCAGACGGGACATGCCCGAGCGGCGGTGGCTCGTGCTGACCGTCATGACGGTCTCGCTGCTGCTGCTCGCCGGGTACGGCGGTGCGTTCGGCGCGCCCTTCCACGGGGTGGTGCAGGACTGGCTGAACGGGTGGCTCGTACCGTTCCGCAACATCTACAAGTTCCAGACGGGGCTCGCCCTGGCGTTGGTGCTCGGGATCGCCCATCTGGTCGGGGTGGCCGCCGAGCCACGCGGTGCCCGGCCGGTGCGCGGGCGCCGGTTCGCGCCGCTGATCGCGGCCGTGCTGATCCTGCCGGGGCTGATGTGGCCGTATCTCAACGGGTCGATCCTCAGCCCGGGTTCCTTCCAGGAGCTGCCCAAGTACTGGTCCACCACGGCCGACTGGCTGAAGAAGTACTCCCCCGACTCCCGCGCCCTCGTCGTCCCCGCCACCGCGCACGGCCTCTACACCTGGGGCTCACCCATCGACCAGCCCCTCGACGTGCTCGCCGAGTCCCGCTGGGCACAGCGCGATTACGTCCCCTTCGGCACTCCGGGCAACCGGCGCGCGATGGACGCCGTCGAGAACGCGCTGACTTCCGGCAGTGAAGTCCCTGGCCTGGCTGACTACTTGAGCCGTGCCGGTGTCTTCTACGTCGTCGTCCGCAACGACCTCGACCAGAACCAGGTCGGCTCCGTACCGACCACCACCGTCAAACGCACCCTGGAACAGTCCGGGTACCGGCGGGTGACCGGGTTCGGGCCGGTCATGACGGGCGGGACCATCGCCCACGACTCCCCGCTCCAGGTGGAGGGGCTGTACTCACGGCAACGCGCGGTGGAGATCTACGAACCCGCCGACCAGGACGTGCCCAGGCCCGGGCAGGCGCACCTCCTCCCGGTCGCCGACACCGCCGTCGTGTCCGGTGGCCCCGAGTCCCTGCTGCCACTGGCGTCCGACCTCCGCGGCCGAGCCACGGTCCTGACCGGCGACAACCACCCCGGTCTCGGCACCCCCGCGCTTCAGGTGACCGGTGACGGACTGCGCCGCGCGGACACCCGCTTCGGCCTGGTCAGCGCCAACACCTCGTACACGTACACGAGTTCGGAGCGGAACCCGCCGGACGCCGTGCAGGACGCGGGCGGGAAACCGCACCAGATCCTGCCGACCAAGGGCCTCGACCACCAGACCGTGGCCCAACTGCGCGGCGCACGCTCGGTGTCGGCGTCCTCCTACGGCAACTGGCTTTTCTCGCTGCCGCAGTACGACCCGGTGAACGCCTTCGACGGCAACCCGGACACCGCGTGGGCCGAGGGCGCGCCCGGTTCGGCGGACGGGCAGTGGCTGCGGATCGGTTTCACCGACTCCTACGACATGCCGTCCTCCTTCAAGGTCACGCCGTTGCCGCAGGAGAGCGTGCGCTCGGCGGCCACGAAGGTGCGGGTGGAGACGGAGAAGGGGTCGAGGACCAGCTTCCTCAAGCCGAACGGCACCACGCAGACCATCAAGGCGCCCACGGGCGAGACGAGTTGGATGAAGCTGACGATCGTCGGCTCCGTGGCGCGGCACACCGGACTCACCGGCGCCGGGTTCTCCGAGATCGCCCTGCCGGACGTCCAGGTGACCCGGCTGCTGCGGCTGCCGACCGACGCGGACAGCTCCGACGCGGCCGCCTCGCTGATCTCCCTGCACCGCACGCCCGACCCGACCGGCCTCTCCGCCACCGGCACGGAGGCCGGCCTGCACCGGACCTTCTCGACGAACTCGGCCGGCACGTACGAGGTGAAAGCGGGCGCGGTGCCGGTGAGCGGCGAGGCGCTCGACAAGCTGCTGTACCAGGTCGCGCCCGATCAGCAGAACCGGATCGTCGCCACCGCCGACTCCACGGCGGACCTCGGCGCGGGCCTGTCGGCGCGCAACCTCACCGACGGCGACCTGACGACGGCGTGGGTCGCGGGCGACCGGCCGACGATCCACCTGAGTTGGAGCGGCAAGCAGGCGGTCGGGGAAGTCGTGCTGGCGCCCGCCGGCGGGCTGTCCACCCGGGCCACGCAGGTCGACATCAGCTCCCCGGACGGCGCGACGATCGCCGGCGTCGACGAGAACGGCGTGGCCCGCTTCGACCCGATCACCACGGACCGGCTCGACATCACGATCACCCAGACCGCCCCGCTGACCCTCCACAACCCGGTCGCCGACGAGGACTTGAAACTGCCGGTGGGCCTGACCGAGGCGTACATCCCGGCCCTCGACCAGTACCGCACCAAACAGCCCAGCCCCACGCGGACGTTCGAGCTGCCGTGCGGTCAGGGTCCGGTGGTGTCGGTGGACGGCGAGCTGTACCAGACGAGTGTGAAGGGCACCGTGCGGGACCTGACCGAGCGCCGGCAGGTCGAGGTGACGCTGTGCCAGGAAGGGCGCGCGGACGCCGAGTTGGAGCTGCCCTCGGGCTCGCATCGCGTCGAGGGCGGCGACAGCGGTCCCCTCGCCCTGACCGACGTGACCCTCACCCGCGGGACGGTAACCGAACCCACGGCCGAGGCACGGGAGTTGACGATCCGGGACTGGCTGGGCGACCGCCGCGAGGTGGCGGTCGGCTCGGGCGCGGCCACCTATCTGACGACGTACGAGAACTTCAACGACGGCTGGAAGGCCACGCTCGGCGGCAAGGAGCTGACCCCGGTCCGGCTCGACGGGTGGCAGCAGGGCTGGCGGGTCCCGGCCGGGGCGGGCGGTGCGGTGAAGCTGTCGTACGAGCCCGCGACGACGTACGAGGGCGGGCTGATCGGCGGTGCGGTCGGGATCGCGGCCCTCATCGGCCTGGTCGTCTGGCGCCGCCGCGTCCCGAACCCCGACGAGCCCCAACCGGTCCCGCCGCACCCCGGGTTGTGGCTCGGCACCGTGGCGCTCACGCTGGTCGGCATCGTGATAGCCGGCTGGTTCGCCCTGCTGGTCCCGGCGCTGGCGCTCCTGGCGTACCGACGCCACCAGTTCCTCGTACCGATCGCCTTCGCGGCCCTGGCGGGAGCGGGCATCGCCGCCGCCACGGGGGCCGGGGAGCCGGTGGGCGCGGGCGAGGGGGCGTTCGGTCACGCGGCTCAACTGCTGGCGTTGATCGGGTTGTTCGCGGGTCTGGTGAGTGTGCGGGAGCCGTACGGCGGCTACGCGGGTGACCCTGAGCGGGGCCGTCCCTACGGGTTCGGGTCCGGGTCCAGGTCCGGTGATACGGCGGTGCTGCCGCCAACTCCCGCGAGCGGGCCGCCGCCCGGCTTCGAGGCACCCCCGGCGCAGCCGCTGCCGCAACGGCACCCGGGCGAGAGCGGGCCGCCGACCAGGAGCGGAACGGCAGGCCGGAGGGGGACGGCGACCGGGAGCAGGACGGCGGCCGAGGGTGAACCGACGACCGGGAGCGAGCCGACGATCGAGGGGGAACCGGCGACCGGGAGCGAGCGGCCGGCCGAGGGTGGGCCCCCGACACCCGCCCCGGTACCCCGTCCCGCCTCCGTCCCCCGCCCCGACGCCGGGCCGCCCATCTCCGCGCGCGGTCCCGGTGGCCCCGACCCCAACCCGCCGACCGCACGGATCCCGCTCGGCAAGCCCGTACTCCGGCCCACTCCGCCCGAGGAGCCCGGAGCACCGAAAGCGACCGGACACACCGCGGACGCCGCAGCCACCCCCGACCCGCGGCGGACCGACGACTCCTCCGCCGCACCGACCGACCCCGTACCGACCGACCCCGCGCCGGAGGACCGTAGGGGAAGGGGCGAATCCACATGACCGCACTCGAACACCCCGCCCGCGCCGGCGGCCCCGCGCGGCCGTCCGCCCGCATCCCCTTCCCGCTCGTCGACGAAGTCTCCCGGCACTGTGTGCAGGAGGAGGAGCCGGAGACGGTGCACATCGAGGTGCATCTGCCGGGGCCGCTCGACCGGGACCGGCTGACCGCGGCCTTCCTGGAGGCGTTGAGTCGGCATCCTCGGGTCCTCATGCGTGAGGCGCCCGGTCCCTGGTACCGGCGGCGCTACGAATGGGAGTTGACGGCGGAGCCGGACGTGGAGGTGGTGAGCTTTCCGCCGGCGGGACCGAACGCGTTGCGGGACGCCAGGACGCGTGCGCTGACCTCGGCTCCGTCGCTGTCGCTGTCGCCGCCGGTCCGGCTGGAGGTGGTGGCGGACGCGGGGCGGGCCGAGGGCAGCGAGGCGACGGACGCGGTCGGGCACCCGGCGGCACAGCGGCAGACCCGCACCCCGCGAACCGGCGGAGCCAAAGGCACGGTTCTCTTCCTCACCATCAACCACACCGCCCTCGACGGACCCGCCTGCCTCCGAGTCCTCGCCACGGCAGCGGAGTTGTACGGCGGCCGGGACAACTCCCCCGCCGCACCCCCCGTCCGCCCACCCGAGCCACCGCAACCGCCCGCCGACACCCCCTCCAACTGGTCCCCACCCGCCCGGGTCGCCCCCGGCACCCCGGAGCCCTCCCCCGGCAACGGCCTGCTCGTCACCGAACTCCCGCTCCCGCACCGCCCCAAGGGCTCCCCCTACACCGTGAACGACCAGCTCATGGTCACCACAGCCCTGACGATCACCCACTGGAACAGGGAACACGGCGCCACGCCCCGCCCGTTGCGCATCACCATGCCGGTGGACGACCGGCCCCGGGACGCCACCATGCCCATCGGCAATGGCACCCGACTCGTCGAAGTCCCTTTCTCCGTCGAGGAGTTGGACGCACACGGCCGTCAAGGAAACTCCGCCGACATGCCGGAGCTGCTGCGCCGCACAGCAGCCCGAACCCGCGCCCTGAAAGCCCAACCGCGCCCTCAACTCGGCCACGGCGCGGCCTTGTTGACCGCACCCATCACGCCTGTGGCCTGGCGCGCGGCCGCCACCCGAGGACTACGGCGGGCCGCCGCGAGCTGGACCTCGACGACGCTGCTCAGCAACATCGGCCGTATCCCGTACGCGTTGGACTTCGGCGAGGAGGCGGGACGGGCGCACGCGGTGTGGTTCTCGGCCCCGGCCCGGATGCCGCGCGGCCTCACCGTGACCACCGCCTCCACGGCGGGCCGGCTGCACCTCGCCCTGCGCTGGTCCCGCGCGCTGCTCGGGCACGGGGACGGCGCCCATGTCCGGGACCTGTTCGAGCACTACCTGCACACGACGGAGACAGGGACACAGCCGGAGACAGGGACGGAGAAGGGCACATGACCACCACCGCCGCGCTCCCGCGCGAGCTCCGGGACTTCTACGAGAACCCGTCCGTGCCCGTCGCCTCCGGCACCTCGCGCAGTCTGCGCCAGGCCCGCATGCTGGCCGCCGCGCTCGGCCCGGCGGGCCACAGGCCGTGCACCGTCCTCGACATCGGCTGCGGCGACGGCACCGCCGCGGCCACCGCAGCCCCGCTGCTCGCCGGGCACCGGCTGATCGGCGTGGACTGGTCGCAGGACGCGCTGCGGCGGGCCCGCACCCGGCTGCCGGACGCCGTGCGCGGTGAACTCACCGGCGGCGGGCTGCCGTTCGGGGCCGGAGCCGCGGACGCCGTGGTGTTCAGCGAGGTCGTCGAGCATCTCGTCGACCCGGACGCGGCCCTCGACGAGATCCGCCGCGTACTGCGCCCCGGGGGTCATCTGATGCTGTCCACACCGAACTTGGCCGCCTGGTACAACCGCGGTCTGCTGCTGGCCGGAGTGCAGCCGGTGTTCTCCGAGGTGAGTCTGCGGGCCATCCACGGGCGGCCGGGGTCGGAGGTCGTCGGGCATCTGCGGCTCTACACCGCCCGTGCGCTCAGGGAGTTCGTGGCCGCGTCCGGCTTCACGGTCGTGGAGGTGCGGGGCGCGCCCTTCCACGGCGTACCGCGTGCGCTGCGCCCGCTCGACCGGCTCGCCTGTGCCAGACCGTCCCTCGCCTCGATCCTCCTGCTGCACGCACGCAAGACGTAAGGGGGCGTGGCCCATGTGGGTGGGAGTGGCCGCGGCCCTGCTGGCGAACCTTCTCTACAGCCTCGGATTCGTCCTGGAGAAGCGGGCGTTGTCGAGCCTGCCCGAGGTGACGATCCGTCAACCCGCGCGGCTGCTGCGGCTGGTGATCGGCAGCCCGCTGTGGATCGGCGGCTCGCTCACGCTGGCCGCCGGTTTCGGCGCGCAGCTCGTCGTCTACCGGACGCTGCCGATCGCCGCCGCGCAGGGCATCTTCGTCTCCGGCCTGGTGCTGCTGGTGCTGCTGTCCGCGCGGCTGCTCGGCGAGGAGACGACCGGCCGCGAGCGGTACGCGCTGGGCGCGATCCTGGCCGCGCTGCTCATGGTCGTGCTCTCCCTGAAGGAGGCAGGCGCCGGTGCGGACACCGTCAGCCGCAGTGCGCCGTATCCACTGATCCTGCTGGTGTGCGTGCCGTCCCTGGCCGGGGGCGTGTGGCTGTACGGGGCCGCCGAGCGCCGGGCCAGGCACCGGCACCGCGCGCCGACCACGGGTGTGGAGTACGGCGTGGCGGTGGGCCTGTTGTATGGAGTCAGCTCGCTGGCGATCAAGGGGGTGTCGAGTTATCTGACGACAAGTGGCCTGGGCGGTGCGGTCGTTGATCTGCTGCGCTCCCCGTACCCGTATCTCCTGCTGTGCACCGGCGTGTTCGGCCTGATCATGTCGCAGGCGGCGCTGCAGCGCTGCCGGGCCTCGCTGATCGTGCCGGTGTGCACGACAGTGACCTGTCTGTACACGGCGGTGCTCGGCACGCTCTCGTTCGGCGAGGCGCTGCCGCACGACCCGGTACGGCTCTCCCTGCGGATCGGCGGCACCGCCCTGGCCGTGTCCGTGCTGCTGGCCATGCCCAGGCACGATCCCGCACCCCAACCCCCCATCGGTGCCAAGGAGTTGACGCCACCATGAACCCCGACGACCCACTGCTGCGGATCCTGGCGTGCCCGCTCGACAAGGGCCCGCTGCATCTCGTCGCCGACGGCGAGATCCTCTACAACCCGCGCCTGCACCGCCGTTACCCGATCGTCGACGGCATCCCGCAGCTGCTGCCCTCCTCCGGCGAGCAGGTGTCGGACGACGAGCACGAGGCCCTGGTGAAACGGATGGTCCCGTGAGACCTGAATCGGAGGGCCCAGTGAGTCATGAACCGGAGAGTCCCGTGCGCGCGCCCGCCGCCGCTCCCGTGCCCACCCCCACCCTCGCCGCCCGCCTCGCCTGGCTGCTGCCCACCCGGCTGGTCGCGGCGGCCGCACGGGCCGTATATCCGCGCTTCGAACCGGAGTTGGCCCGGCTCGCGGAGCTGTGTCCGGCCGGCTGCGGGACCGCGGTGGACGTCGGCGGCTGGTACGGCCCGTGGACACGGCGGCTGTCGCGGCGGGCGCGCAGGGTGGTGACCGTCGAGCCGGTGCCGCATCTGGCGCGGCTGCTGACCGCCTGGGTGCCGGCGAACGTCCGGGTCGTCCAGGCCGCCGCCGCGGACCGGTCCGGCACGGCCCGGCTGTGGTTCCCGGCCCTCGACTCCGGCGACCGGGGTGTGTCGTCCCTGGTCCGCCGCGACATCCACGCGCACGCCCTGCACGTCAGCTGCGTCACCCTGGACCAACTCGGGCTGCGGGACGTCGGGTTCATCAAGGTCGACGTGGACGGCAGCGAGCTGGCGGTGCTGCGCGGCGCGACCGGTCTGCTCTCCCGCGACCGACCGGCCCTCTTCGTCGAGCTGGAGTCCCGGATCCAGCCGATCGGGCCGGTCGTCACCTATCTCTCGCTGCTGCGCTACGAGGGCTGGGTGCTGCCCGGCGACACCTGGGTCCCGCTCTCGTCCTTCCCGCTGGAGGCGCACCAGAAGGAGGCCGCGCACGTCGTCGCCCAGGGGCTGCTGGGCCGCGTCCTGCCCTTCCGGCGCCATCCGCGGTACGTCAACTCGGTCCTGTTCCTGCCCGACGGCCGCCGTCCGGGCGCGGTGGCGATGGGCGACGATGGGGAGCATGTCCTCCGCAAAGCGCCCCGGTAGTTCCGCCGGACCGTCCGGCTCCTTCCGCCCCTTCACCCCGCTCGACTTCCAGCTGGTCCTGCTGCGCCGCATGGCCGACCACAACCCGGACCGGGTGGAGGACGCCCGCCGTGAGCTCGGCGCCTCGCTCGCCGACATGCGCGAGGCCAACAAGCGGTGGCAGGCGATGGCCCGCTCTCCACGCGCGCGTGGAGCCGCCTCCCGCTACCGCTCGATCCTGGGCGCCCCGGAGTCGACGATCCAGCGCAGGATCGGCGACCTGGACTGCGAGGCCCTGCTCTGGCCGGTCCCCCTCTGGCCCGACCTCCGTTTCGAGGTGCTGCTCGCCCCGAACGGCGCGGTCTGGAACGAGTGGCTGATCCGCGCCCCCGGCGCCGAGCCCCCGCCCTTGCGCACCCTCGACGACCTCACCCCCTGGTCCTGCACGGTCGACGAGGCCGCCCGCGCCTTCGCCCCCGCCGTCCCCATGGAGGGCAGCGCACCGACCCGCTGGGGGCTGGCGTTCGCGGCGCCGGACGGGCAGGGGGTGCGGCGGAACGTCGTAGCGGAATTCACCTGGGGGCTGCTGCAGCGGACCGCGGTCAGTGACGGGCCGCCGCCAGGATCGCGTCCCTGACCACCGGCACCGAGTCCGGGTGCAGGAACAGGAAGAAGTTCGGCTCGACCAGCTCCAGCTCCATCACCACCGGCTCCCCGTCGTCCCCGTCGACGAGATCCACGCGCGCGTACAGCAACTCGGGCGACTGCGGTACGGCGGCCAGGGCGCGCTCGGCGACCGCGCGCTCGGCCGGGGTCGCGGTCCACGGCTCCAGGCCCGGGTGGGCGGTCCGCGCGTCGTCGTAGGCGGTGCCCGGGGCCAGCACGGCCCGCTTGCGGCTGGCGTGCAGCAGCGTGCCGCCGATGAACAGCAGGGCCCGCTCGCCGGCCGCGTCGATGCCCCGCATGTACGGCTGCACCATCGCCGTCAGTCCCTCCTCGTGCATGCGCGCGAGGTGCCGTAGCGCCCGCTCGCGGTCCTCGGGCGCGTACCGGGCGGCGTAGCGGGAGCCCGCGCCGGAGGTCGGCTTGACGACGTACTCGTGGTCGTCCGGGAGGTCGGGGGCGTCGCCCGGCGCGAGGTAGTGGGTGGGGATGACGGGCACGCCGGCCGCGGCGAGGTCACCGACGTACCGCTTGTCGGTGTTCCAGCGCACCACCTCGGCCGGGTTCGCCAGACGCGTGGCCTTGCCGCAGCGCTCGGCCCAGGCCTGGAACTCGGCGGCCCGCCGGCTGTAGTCCCAGGTGGAGCGGATGACGGCGAGGTCGTAGCCGGCCCAGTCGGCGTCGGCGTCGTCCCAGAACACGGCTTCCGCCTCGGCCCCGGCCCCGCGCAGCGCCGCCAGCAGCACCGCGAGGTCCCGGTCGGGGTTCGGTTCGGGGCTGGGGTCGAAGGTGACGAGGGCGATGCGGGGCACGGTGGCACTCCGTTCCGGTTGCGGGACGCCCACGGTCCGGTGCGGGGGCGCGTCCGCGCAGGCTAACCGCGCTCCCCGCAACCGCGGCAACTCATTTGACCTTCCCCTTCGGTGAAGCCCCAGCATCGGTGACGGAACCGGAAGAGGTCGAGGTGCGCATGAACGGCACGGACATGCTGACGATCGGGGCCTTCGCACGGGCGAGCAGGCTGTCGCCGAAGGCCCTGCGGCTCTACGACGAGCTGGAGCTGCTGCGACCCGCGCGCGTGGACCCCGACACCGGCTACCGCTACTACGCGGTCGCCCAGCTGGAGCGGGCGCGGCTGGTCGCGTGGCTGCGCCGGCTCGGCATGCCGCTGGCGCGGATCCGTGAGGTGTGCGCCCTCGAACCGGCGGCCGCCGCGTGGGAGATCCGCGCGTACTGGGCGGATGTCGAGGCGCAGACGGCGGTACGGCGGGACCTCGCCGCGTTCCTGGTCCATCACCTGTCGGAACAGTCCGCGAAGGACGTCACCATGAAGGACACCACCATGCTGGAACTCCGTTACTCCGCCCATTCCGACCGCGGCCGGGTCCGCCCCGCCAACCAGGACACCGTGTACGCGGGCACCCGGCTGCTCGCGGTCGCCGACGGGTTCGGCCCGGCGGGCGCCCCCGCGAGCGGCGCGGCCGTGGAGGCGCTGCGCTTCCTTGACACCGAGGAGGTGCCGGCGGGCGATGTGCTCAACCTCCTGGAGGAGGCGGTACGCGGCGCGACCGAGGCGGTCCGTGACGTGGCCGACCCCGACGAGAACGGCACGACCCTGACCGCGCTCCTCTGGACCGGCTCGAAGCTGGCCCTGGTCCACATAGGCGACTCCCGCGCGTATCTGCTGCGCGACGGCGGGCTCTTCCGGATCACGCACGACCACTCGGTCGTCCAGTCGCTGATCGACGAGGGCCGGCTGACCCCGGAGGAGGCCGGCACCCACCCCCAACGCACCCTGCTCCTCAAGGCGTTGACGACCGGCACGCCCGACCTGAAACTCCACGACGCCCGCCGCGGCGACCGCTACCTGCTGTGCTCCGACGGTCTGACCGCGGTCGTCCCCGAACACCGGATCCGCGAACTCCTCACCGCGCGGACGGACCCGGAGGCGGCGGTACGGGCCCTGGTCGACGCGGCGAACGAGGCCGGCGGTCCGGACAACGTCAGCTGTGTGGTGGCGGAGGTGGTGTAGGAACGAGGTGTCCCCGACGGCTGGGGATGCCCCCGACCGCCGGGGGCTCGCGTCCCCGACGGCTTAGGAGTGCCCCGCGTGTCCTCCCTCTTTCCCGCCCTGGTCGGCAGTCCGGGCGAACAGGTCGCTCTCACCTTCGGCGACCGGTCCCTGACGTACGCCGAACTCGGCGCGGCGACGGACGCCCTGGCGGCCCGGATCAGGGGCGGCGACCAGTCCTCCACTGTCCGGGTCGCCGTCTGGGCCACCCCCGCCCTGGAGACGGCCGTCGCGGTCGTGGCGGCACTGCGGGCCGGGGTGGCCGCGGTGCCGCTCAACCCGAAGTCGGGGGAGAAGGAACTGGGGCACATCCTGGGGGACAGCGAGCCCACGCTGGTGCTGGCCGCGCCCGGGGACGAACTTCCTTCTCCGCTACGGGACTTGCGGCGCGTCGATGTCGAGGTGCGGGGCGTGGGAGGCGACGGGACGGCGGTTGGCGACTGGACCGCGGTTCATGAGGAGCCCGGTGACGAGGACCCCGCCCTGATCGTCTACACGTCCGGCACCACCGGTCCACCCAAGGGCGCGGTCCTCCCCCGCCGGGCGATCTCGTCCACCCTCGACGCGCTCGCCGACGCCTGGCAGTGGACCGGCGACGACGTCCTGGTGCACGGGTTGCCGCTCTTCCATGTGCACGGGCTGGTGCTCGGCATCCTGGGGCCGTTGCGGCGCGGCGGCAGCGTCCGGCATCTGGGCAGGTTCGACACCGAGGGCGTGGCGCGGGAGCTGAACTCCGGCGCGACCATGCTGTTCGGCGTACCGACGATGTACCACCGAATCGCCCAAGCACTCCCCGACGAGCCGGAGTTGGCGAAGGCGCTGGGACGGGCGCGGCTGCTGGTCTCCGGTTCGGCGGCGCTGCCCGTGCACGACCACGAGCGCATCAAGTCCGCGACCGGACGCCGGGTCGTCGAGCGGTACGGGATGACGGAGACGCTGATGAACACCAGCGTGCGGGCGGACGGTGAGGCGCGGGCCGGGACGGTCGGCGTACCGCTGCCGGGTGTGGAGCTGCGCCTTGTGGAGGAGGACGGGAGCGAACTCACCGCGTACGACGGGGAATCCGTCGGGGAGATCCAGGTGCGCGGCCCCAATCTCTTCACCGGCTACCTCAACCGCCCGGACGCGACGGAGGCCGCGTTCACGGCCGACGGCTGGTTCCGCACGGGTGACATGGCGGTGCGGGAGCCCGACGGGTACGTCCGCATCGTCGGCCGCAAGGCCACCGACCTGATCAAGAGCGGGGGTTACAAGATCGGTGCGGGTGAGATCGAGAACGCGCTCCTTGAACATCCCGGGGTGCGGGAGGCGGCGGTGACCGGGGAGCCGGACGAGGACCTGGGCGAACGGATCGTGGCGTGGATCGTGCCGACGAATCCCGACGAGCCGCCGAGCGACGGGGAGTTGGCCGACCATGTGGCCCGCCGTCTGGCCCCGCACAAGCGCCCCCGGGTGGTGCACCACCTGTCCTCCCTCCCCCGCAACGACATGGGGAAGATCATGAAGCGGGCGCTGACCCGTGACTGACCGCCTCTCGGCCCGGGAAGTCCTGTCTCTCTTCACCGACGAGGCGACCTTCTCCGAACTCCCCTCCCCACCAAGGGAGTCCAAGCCCGACGGCCCCCTCGCCTGGCAGGGCTACGACGCCTCGCGCGCCCGCGCCGCCGAACGCACCGGCGAGGAGGAGTCCGTGGTGTGCGGCACCGCGCAGGTCGCGGGCACGCCGGCCGTGCTGATCGCGTTCGAGTTCGGCTTCCTCGGCGGCTCGCTCGGCGAACGCACCGGAGACCGCATCGAGTCGGCGTACGCCCACGCCCGCGCCCACCGCCTCCCGGTCGTCCCGCTGGTCGCCACGGGCGGCAGCCGCATGCAGGAGGGCATGCTCGCCCTCACTCAACTCCAGCGCGTGGCCCGTCAGTCGGCGCTCACAAGGGCGGCGGGCCTCCCCCAGATCGCCGTCCTGCGCGACCCCACGACGGGCGGCGGCTGGGCCACGCTGGGCGCGGGCGCGGACGTGATCCTCGCCCTGCCGGGTGCGCAGGTCGGCTTCGCAGGCTCCCGCGTCCGCCCCTCGGACGCCGACCCGCTGGCGTACATGGCGGAGGCACAGGTGGCGGCGGGGGCGGTGGACGAGGTCGTAGCGCCGGAGGAACTGCGGGAGCGGTTGGGGGTGTGGCTGCGGCTGCTGTCTTCAGGGACATCAGAGGCAGCGTCGAAATCGACCTCGGAGGAGACATCAGGGGAGACATCAGCGGCGGCTTCAGAGGCGGCGGCACCCCCACCCACCGCCCTCGGCTCCCCCGATCTCCCCGCCACCGGCTGGGACGCCGTTCAGGCAGCTCGCTCCCGCCAACGCCCGCGCGCCCAGGCCTACTTGGACGCCTACTTCACCCACCGTGCCGACCTCTCCGGCGACCGTTGCGGAGGCACCGATCCCGGCATGCTCTGCGGCTTCGGTGAGCGGGCGGGGCGTACCGTCGCGTATGCCGCGCAGACCGGTACCGCGACGCGCCCGGCGGGCTATCGGACCGCCGCTCGGTTGATCGGGCTCGCGGGCCGACTCGGCATCCCTGTGCTGACGCTGGTGGACACCCCGGGTGCCGCCAACGACGCGGAGGCGGAGCGGCAGGGGGCGGGGGCCGCGATCGCCGAGGTGTTCGCGGCGGTGGCGTCCGCGCGGACGCCGGTCACCACGCTGGTGATCGGCGAGGGCGGCTCGGGCGGGGCGTTGGCGCTGGCCGCGCCCGGCAACACCTGGGCCACGCCGGACAGTTACTTCTCCGTCATCGCACCGGAGCTGGCGGCGGCCATTCTCAAACGGCCGGCGGACCAGGCGGAAGCCACGGCCGACCAACTCCGTCTCCGCCCCCAGGACTTGGTGGAGCTGGGGGTGGTGCGGGGCGTGGTCCCGACGCGCCCCGCACCCTAGAACCTGTCTCCCCTACCTACTTCACCCCCACCGCCCGAATGACCTCCTGCGTCACGGACCCGCCGCGATCGTCGCTCGCGGCGGCCCGCAGGGAGATGTACGAGGCGTCGCGGGGCACGGTCAGCGTGCCGTTCCCGGTGCCGGTGAGCCGTACCGTCCGCCACGACTTCCCGTCGTCGTACGACACTTCGAGCTTCTCGCCGCCGATGGTCCCGGTGTCCGGCGCGCCCTGCACGTACTCCGCCCGGATCCCGACCGGCAGCCGCGCCCCGCCCCGCACATCGCCCGCGAGATCCGTGTCGACGTCGAAGGCGAGGTTGATCAGTGGCAGGAAGGTCCAGTGGTCGTCGGGCGTGGCCGCGGAGCGGAAGGTCCACTCGGAGTGGCCCTTCGTGGACAGCCGCCAACGGTCCGCGTCGAGCGCGGTGTCGGTGACGACTTTGTACGTGTGCTCGTCGGCGGGCGCGTCCCAGGCGTACGCGCCGGAGCTCTGCCGCCGGTCGACCAACTCGCCGTCCAGATACACCTCCGTGTACTGCGACATTCCGGTCTCGGTGCTCCACACGTCCCCGAACCCGGTGTGGTCGGGCCCGGAGTCGCCCCAACCGGGAGTGTTGAACTGCAGCTGGTTCCCCGAGCGTTGCTGACCCCAGCCGAGCCCCGTACCGAGCCACGGATGCCAGACCGGCTTGAACCAGTCCAGCGCGGGACGCGAACCGCCCCGATACCGCACCAGCCCGCTCCGTTCCTCCAACGCCCCGTCGGCCGCGGTCACGGACTCGTGCCACAGCTGCCCCGGCCCGGTGGACACGTAGTCGGTCCGCTCGGCCGGATAGTCGATCCGCTCCTGGAACCCGATGCCGATGGGGAAGGTCCCGGTGATCGAGTACCGGAACTCACCGCCGCTCACCGGCCGAGCAGCATGGAACTTCACTCCTACGGCGGCGAGTTCACTCCCACGCGGCGCATACGTCAGATCGCGGTTCGGGATCGCCCCCGCGTGGCCCTGCGAAAGGTCGTACATGTAGGGCGTGTTGCGCGTCCCGGTCATGTCGACCCGCCCGGCCGCACGGAGCCGGGCCGCGTCGGCCGTGTTGACGGTGGCGATCTGCAGCGCCCGGTCCCCGTTGTCGTCGCCCCACCAGGCGTTGAGCCGCCCGGGTCGGTCGTCGGTCACGAACAGCGCCTTGGCGCCCGCGTCTTGAGCGGCTTGGGCGAGGGCGACGGGATCCGCCCCGTCGGCGAGCCGCGCGAGCACGGCCTTGCCCCGCACCGCGCCCGTCATCGGACCGTCCCCGACATCCACCAGCGGCAGCCGCGTACGCCCCTCCACCAGCGTGCCACCCGGCTGCACCACGGCCTCGCGCACGCCCTTGACCTCCAGCGACGGCTTGCCGAGCCGCCACACGGTCCGGTACTCGAAGCCACCCTGAGTGACCTTCTCTGTAGGCGCCGCGAAGACGCTGTCGTACTTCACGGGCACCTGGACCGCCCCGAAGAGATCGGATCCACTGGCCTCGCGGTCGTACTCCATGAGCAACTGCCGGGTCTCGGTACGCCGATCGACCTCGGCCCTGATCTCCCGCAATGCCCGTCCGTCGAGGGTGACTTCACGATCCCGGTCCAGCACGATCTCGGGCGCCGCGAGGAAACCGAGCCCGAGCGAGTCGGCGCCGTGGCTGCCCCGCACGTCGAGGAAGGAGGTGAGGCTGTACGTCCCCGGCTGGAGCCGCAGCTTCAGCGTGCCGGAGTCGTCGACGGACGCCGAGAACGGGTCCGCTCCCTGGGCGAGCCGCTGTACCACGAGGTCAGCGGCGGTGGCCGCGCCGTCCCGGTCCTTGACGTGGACGGTGAGCGTGTACCGCTCCTCCTCCTTGACCAGCCCGAACGCCGTGTGCGCGACGGGAGTTCCGGCGACGGACGCCACGACCTGCCCACTGGTGTTCCCGACCGGCGCCTTCGATCCGTCGCCGGTCACGGTGGTCGACGCGGTGCCGTGCGCGGGCACGGTGAGACGGGTGTCGGCGAGGGTGGCCACGCCGTCAGGGGCGCCCTGCACGGCAAGGCTCAACTCGACGTCGGAGTCGGAGGAGTTGGTGTAGGTGACGACCCTGCTCACCGGCTCGTTGTCCTCGTACGGCCAGCTGTAGAAGCCGAGATCGGCGCTCCCGGTGGCGGTGACCTTCGCCTCGACCGCCGCCGGGACACTCACTCGCCCCGCACCCAACCGATAGGCGGATTCGTCGAGTTGCGCGGACGTCGACATCAGCGCGTCCTTGAGCTGGGCGCCGGTCCAGTCGGGATGCTCCTGCGCGAGCAGCGCGGCCACCCCTGCCACATGGGGCGTCGCCATGGACGTACCGCTCATGGATGTGTAGTAGCCGCTGCCGTCGATGAGTTGGGAACGGGCGGCGAGGATGTCGACGCCCGGGGCCGACAGGTCGGGCTTGAGGGCGTTGTCGCCGTAGCGCGGGCCCGCGCTGGTGAAGTAGGCCGCTTCGTCGGCCGCGTCGACGGCGCCCACGGTGAGCGCGGAGTCGGCGGCGCCCGGTGAACCGATGGACGAGGGGGCGCCGGTGTTGCCGGCCGCGACGACGAAGAGGGCGCCGGTCTCCTCGGTGAGCATGTTCACGGCCTGGGCCATGGGATCAGTACCGTTACTGGGCTCGGTGGACCCCAGGCTCATGGAGACGATCCTGGCGTGCACGTCCCGCGCGGCCCACTCCATGCCGGCGATGATCTGGGACTCGCTGCCCGAACCCTGGTCGCTGAGCACCTTGCCGACGGCGAGGGTGGCGTCCGGGGCGACTCCCTTCTCCTTGCCTTCGGAGGCGGCGCCATCGCCGCCGACGGTCGAAGTGACGTGCGTGCCATGGCCGTTACGGTCGGCGACCTCCTCGCCGTCGATGAAGCTCTTGCTGACGGAGACACGCCCGGCGAGGTCGGGATGGCCGGCATCGACCCCGGTGTCCAGCACGGCGACGGTGACGCCCTTGCCGGTCAGCCCGGTCGCCCACGCCTGCGGCGTACCGATCTGCGCGTTGCTCTCGGCCATGTCGGCACGGACCCGCCCGTCGAGCCACAGCCCCCGCACCCCGCCCTGCCGGGTGAACTCCCCCCAGAACCCAGGCCCCTTGTCCGCCTCGACCGCGACCCCGCGCACACTGTCGAGCACCCGCGTCCGCGTGGCACTCCGCGGGGTGACAGCGCGGGTCCCCTTCTTGTACGTCACGATCAGCGGGAGTTCGGAGGTCTGCCGGTCGGTGAGCCCCTGCCGTATCAACTCGCTCACGTCGAACAGCCGTTGATCGAGCGTCCCGGCCCGCAGATACGGCAGTGCCTCGTCCGGTACGACGGTGATCTCGCCGTCGGCCATCTGTGTGCGCACGGCTCCGGTCGCGCCTCTAGGCCGCTCGACGGTGACCGTCTTCCTGCCACTGCCGAGGTCGGTGACGGTGACCTTGTCGCCGGTCACAAGGGTGACGGTACGGGCGGCGCCTGCTGCCGTACCAGTGCCGGGAGTACCGTCCCGTGCGGTCGCCGGTGCTGTAGGTATCGCTGTCGGTATCAGCGCCAGCACGAGCCCCGCCGACAGGAGGGTCGCCCCGCGTCCGACCGGTCCTCTGCTCATCCACGCCTCGCTTTGTCTCGTCGAGCGCCGTCGAGTGCTGCGAAGAGTGTCGGGGGCCTTGTGGTGCGGGAGAGTTGCGTGGGAGTGGCGGGTTGGTGCGGTGGCGGGTTTCCGCCAGTGGGCTCGGTGGCACGAACGGGGTGTCGAAACCGGGGCAACTCCAAACGCCGTCCTGGACAATGAGGTTGATCGGTTCGCCGCGGACTACGTGGGCTACGGGGGCGTCGTGGATGGTTTGGTCGAGTTCAAGATGGACGACGGCTCCGTGGTCGCGGTCGAGGCCATGGAGGAGGAGCGGGGCTCCCGGCTGATCGGCCGCCGGCGCGAGGACGGCACGATCCAGGCGGCCCGCACCTTCGAGGGCGCGTTGGCGGGGGTGCGCGCTGCGGCCGAGTCGGCGCTGCGGGTGTTCCGGGACGGCGGGCTCCGACCCGACGGCGTGGAGATCGAGTTCGGCGTGAAGATGTCCGCGGAGGCGGGCGCGTTCATCGCCAAGGGGACGGCCGAGGGGCATCTGGTGGTCAAGCTGACGTGGTCGCCGTCGCCCGACCGGGAGGTCGGTGGGTCCGCATGATCCCCGGTGCGTGGCAGGCCCGCGTCGAGTGCGGCGGCCGACTGGCCGGCGCGGGCTTCCTGGTGACGGCGGACAAGGTGCTGACCTGCGCGCACGTCGTCCAGGACGGCGACCGTGCACCGGTGACCGTGTCCTTCCCGCAGCGCCCGGGCGCGGACCCGGTCCCCGCGCGGGTCGTCGCGCAGGGCGGCTGGCCCGGACTCCGCGCCGACCGGGGCGACTTGGCCGTCCTCCAGTTGGCGAGCGAGGTCACCATCGCCCCGGCGGTCCTCGCGCCTGCCGACGCGGCGCACGGCGACCGCAGGCTGGTGGCGTACGGATTCCCGCAGGGGTACGACGACGACGGCACGCTCGCCGAGTACCGCACGGCGGGGCCGTTCCCGCTCATGGACGAGTGGATCCAGCTGGTGGCGTGGAGTGGGCACGGGCAGCCGCTGGTCGCGGGGTTCAGCGGCGCCGCGGTCACCCTCGTGGAGACCGGCGAGGTCGTCGGCATGGTCACGGCCGCGGACCGCGCCCGGGACATCCGCACCGGCCGCATGATGCCCACGCATGTCATCGCCCGCTACTGGCCCGACCTCAGCGAGCTCGTGCCCTTCCGCGAGGGGGTCGCCGGGCCCCGGCCGAACGCCGGGAGACGGGCCGGGGCAAGGGCGGGGGCAGGGGCAGGGGCAAGGGCCGGGGCACGCCTCGACTCGACCAACGCCAGCCCCAATCCCAATCCCAGCCCCAACCCCAACCCCAGCCTCAACCTCAACGGCAACCTCAACGGCAACGCTCCCGCCCACGCCGACCGCGTCTCCTTCGACGACCTCACCCCCACCCGCCTCGACCCCGCCGACATTCCGTCGCACGCCTCCCGCGCCCGGCTCCGCGGGCTCGTGGAGAAGGCCGCCCGGGCCGGCCTCGACTGCGATCCGGTGCGGCTCTACCGGGACGCGGCCGGGGAGTTCGACCCCGAGCCGCCGGCCGAGGGGTTCGCCTCGCTCTGGGCCGCGGCCTGGTTCGTCCTGTGCGAGGTGGACGATCCGCGGACGCCCGCGCGGTTCGCCGACCGGCTCGACGTGCTGCTGACCGTGCCGGTCCGAGCCGACGAGGCGCCCGACTGGTCGCCGATCCTGGTGGAGGTGCGGCCCAGCGGCGCCGGCAACGACGTGTTCCGGGTCGAGGTGTCGGCGTACAGCGGCCGGCGCCGCCATCTCGTCGCGTCGGGCACGGTCGCGGAGGACCGGCTGCCCGCCTATGTGCGGGACCACGTCGAGGAGGCGTTCCCGTATCTGCGGCCGGGCGCCGACGAGTTGATCGCGTTCGCGCTGCCCCGCGACCGGCTCGACCTGCCGGTGGACCGCTGGGGCAGCGCCCCGGACGACCCGACCCCGCTCGGCCTGACGTACCCCGTCGTCGTGACCGACCACGCCCGGCGCGCGGGCGGCAAACGGCACGTCCTGACCCGGGTGTGGGACCGGCTGCGCTCCTACGAGGACGCGCCCGTGCAGCGCGTTGCGTGCGACTGTCCCGACAACCCTCGGGAGCTCCGGCGCCGGATGCGCCGACTCGACGCCTGTCTGGCCGGTTTCGCCGCCGCGTCCCCGACGGCCCGTACCCGACCGCACTTCGAGGAGTCGGTCACCGCGCCGGCCCCGATGATCGTGTGGTCGCGCCGGGGCTGCGAGGCGGCGGCGGGGGAAGCGGGCTGCGCGGGCGACTGCTCCGGCACGGAATTCCTGGACGTGCTCGACGCCCACCTCTCGCACGTCTCCCCCGTCGAACTCCCGCGCGCGGTCCTGGCGTTGCGCGAGGAGGCCGACGCCGAGGACGACCACTGGGCGCGGGACATCCAGTTGCTGTGGGACGACCCGCACTGCTTCACCGACGAACACGCCGGAGCCGTACACACGAGGTCCCCGCTGGCCTGACCACCACCCCGACCGTCCAGCACCGAACGCCGTACCACCCGCCCGCAGACCGGAGATCCGCCCCATGCCGCACTGGTCCGTCTACACCGGCAGCAGCGAACCCCACGACGGGATCGCCGAGTTGCCCGCCCCGCCGCCGTGGCGCGCGTTCGACGGCGGCCCCGCGCTGCCGCCGCCCGGCGAGCGAGACGACGCGGCGGCGATCTCGCCGGACCGGGTGCACCGGGCGCGGACGTACGTGGCGACCCCGGAGAGCGTCCAGTTGGTCAACGCGGCGCTGTGTCTGCGCCGCCCGCTACTGGTCACCGGGCCGCCCGGCACCGGCAAGTCCTCGCTGGCGTACGCGGTGGCGCGCGAGCTGCGCCTCGGCCCGGTCCTGCGGTGGAACATCACCAGCCGCAGCACCCTCGCCGACGGCCTCTACCAGTACGACCCACTGTCCCGGCTGTACGCGGCCCGCCCCGGCCCGGAAGCCGACGGGCAGCCGCGCGGCGGGGTCGAGGACCATCTGCGGCTCGGCCCGCTCGGCACCGCGCTCCTCCCCTACGACCGCCCCCGCGCCCTCCTCGTCGACGAGATCGACAAGAGCGACCTCGACCTCCCCAACGACCTGCTGAACGTCCTGGAGGAGGGCCAGTACGAGATCCCCGAACTGGTGCGCGCCGCACGGCACTCCGCCGACGGCACGGCCGAAGTCCTCGCGGACGGCAGCGAGTCGCCGGTCACCGTGGACCACGGCCGGGTCCGCTGCCGCGCGTTTCCGTTCGTCGTGCTGACCAGCAACGGCGAACGCGAGTTCCCGCCCGCCTTCCTGCGCCGGTGCGTCCGGCTGCAGCTGCGCCGCCCCGAGCGGGGGCAGCTCACCGAGATCGTCCGCGCCCACCTCGGCGACCCGGACGACCGTGCCGTGTCCCTGATCGAGGACTTCCTGCGCCGCTCGGGCCGCGGTGAACTCGCCACCGACCAACTCCTCAACGCCATCTACCTGACCGGCGTCGCCGGCCTCGACGCGGGCTCACCGGAGGAGCTGGCCGAGCAGTTGATGCCGTACCTGAGCGCGGCGGCGGACGGCGATGGCGTCTGATCCCGCGCCGAACGCCCACACCTCGGCCACCGACCGGCTGACGGCCCTGCTCGCCACGGCCGCGGGCCCCGACGGCACGACCCCGACCCCGCGCGAGCTGGCGGAACTGCTGTGGCTGGCACGGCAGTTGGCGCCGGGCGGCCGGACGGGCGAGCGGCACGGCACCGACCAGGAGGGCCCGGAACCGACCCCGCAACCCTCACCCCCTCCGACCACTCCCGCACCCACCGCCAAGCCCACCGTCGTACCCCCGGACTCCCCCAAGCCGTCACCACCAGCCCCGGCCTCCGACGGCCGAGTCCCCCTGCACCTGCCCAAGTCACCGCCCACGCCCCCGGCTTCGCCCCCTTCCCCCACCCCGGACGCCACGGCCGACGGGCTCTTCCTCGCCCCCGCGCCGCCGATGCTCCCCCACCCGCTCGCCCTGCAACGCGCCCTGCGTCCCCTCAAGCGCAAGGTGCCCGCGCGCCGTGCCCGGGTCCTCGACGAGTACGCCACCGCCGACCGCATCGCGCGGCTCGGGGCGCGTCCGGAGGCCTGGTTGCCCGTGCTGCGGCCGGCGCCCGACCGCTGGCTGCGGCTCAACCTCGTCCACGACACCGGCCCGACGATGCCGGTCTGGCGCCCCTTGGTGCGCGAACTGCACACCGCGCTCGCCCAGTCGGGCATCTTCCGCGCGGTCGCCCTGCACCCGGTCGGCCCCGACGGCCGGGCCCGCCATGTGCCCGACCCCGCCGACGGCCGTACGGTCACCCTCGTCGTCAGCGACTGCATGGGCCCGCAGTGGCGCCCGGGCCCGGCGGGCGACCGCTGGTACCGCGCCCTGCACCGCTGGGCGGCCCGGATGCCGGTGTCCGTGCTCCAGCCGCTGCCCGAACACCTCTGGTCCACAACGGCGTTGCCCACCGAACCGGGTCTGCTCTCCGCCGCGACGGCGGTGGCTCCCACGGCACGGCTCGCTTTCACGCCCTTCGACCCGGACAGCCCTCGCGGTCCCCAAACCGGCGCCGTCCTCCCGGTGTTGGAGGCGGGCCCGTCCTGGCTCGCCAACTGGGCCGCCCTGATCGCGTCCCCGGGCGGCGCGCACACCCCCGGCGCGGCGGCCCGACTGCTCGCCGGTCCCTCCTCACCCGCCGAGCCCGCGGCCTCCGACATCGCCGAACTCCCGCCGCGCGACCTGGTCCTGCACTTCCGCTCGACGGCGTCCCCGTCGGCCTTCCGCCTGGCCGGCCACCTCGCCCTGGCCGACCCGTCCCTGCCGGTGATGCGCCTGGTCCAACGCGCCCTGGAATCCAGCCCGCACCCCCAGCACCTCGCCGAGATCATCCTCAGCGGCATGCTCACCACGATCCCGGGCCCGCCGGGCTCCTACGACTTCCGCCCCGGCGTACGGGATCTCCTTCTGCGGTCCCTGCCGCGCACGGCCCGGGGGCGCACGCGTGAATTCCTGGCCCGGGTGGGCGGGTTGATCGACGAACGGGCGGGCCTGGCGGCGGGTGACTTCCGGGCGCGGGCCGGTGGTCGGGAGGGCGAGGCGTTCGCGACGGTGCGGGAGGAGACGGTTCGGCGGCTGGGCGGGGAGCATCAGCGACTGCTCGCGGGGCGGTACCGGCTGCGGGAAGGGGACCGCCGTGCCTGGGACGAGCAGGAGCAGCGCCCGGTGACCGTCGACCTGTACCCGGACCGGACGGCACGGGACGAGTTCCTGGTCGCCGTGCACAAGCTGGCGGATGTCCGGCATCCGAATGTCGTGACGATGCTGGACTTCGGTTTCGCGGGCGAAATCCCTTACCTGGTCACCGAGTTCGTGGACGGAGTGACCCTCACCGAACTGGAGCAGGGCGGCGGACCCGGACTGTCCTTCCAGGTGTTCTCCCGGCTGGCGATCCAGGGAGTGGCGGGACTGGAAGCCCTGCACGCACAGGGTCTGGTGCGTGGACAGGAGGGCCCTGGCGGGCTGACGCTACGGCCCGACGGCACCTTCGTGATCGACCGGTTCGCCCTCGGAGCGGAGTCCGTGGGCAAGGACGCGGACTCGGACTTCCGTGAATTCCTCTCGGTGCTGCGGGAGTTGGCCTCGCGTGTGATGGCGGCCGACGAGTTCGAGCGACTGATCGCCGACAACAGCGGCGACGCCCTGCCCGCCCGGGAGGCGGCCGCGCGGCTCGCGACGGCGGGCAACCTCGAACCCTGGACCTTCACCCTGCTCGGCCCGCTCCGGATCAGCCTTCCCGACGAGCCGGACATCACGGTCCCCCTCGCCGACGCCCAGGCCCTGCTGTGCATGCTCCTCCTCAAACAGGGCCAGCGGATCAGCTACGCCAAGCTCGCCGAAGGCATCTGGGACGAGCCCCCCGACGCCCGCGAGGCGGCCCGCCGCATCGACCTGTTCTGTTCCGAAGTACTGAACCGCCTCGGCCCCGGCTTCCTCGCCGCCGCCCCCGACGGCTACGCCCTGCACGCCCCCACCGCCCACATCGACGTACTCCACTGCGAGCGACTCCTCGCCCGCCGCACCCCCGAGCAGGACCCCCGTAGCGAACGCGCCGTGATCCAGGAGGCGTTGGACCTCTGGTACGGCGAGCCGCTCGACGGTGTCCCAGGCCCCGCCGCCAAGGCGACCCGCGCCCACCTGCACACCCTCCGCCTCACCCTGTGCGCCACCCGCGCCCAACTCGACCTGGACCTCGGCGACTTCGGGCAGGCGGCCGACGACCTCGCGTCCCTCCTCCAGGAGCACCCCGACCGGGAGGACTTCCGCTGGCTGCACATCCTGGCGCTGAAGGGCATGGGCCGGATCGCGGAGGCCATCGAGTCGTACGAGTCCTACGCGGAGGTCAGGGCCCGGCAGCACGGCGACCCCATCGACCCCGCGCTGCACGAGCTGTACCAGGAGCTGCGGGCCTCGCCCGAGCGGGGCCGGCCCACGATCGTCTTCGACGCGCCCGGTCTGAGCGAACACCCGCAGGCCCGGCACACCTTGGGCCGAGCAGTGACCGGGCTTCTCTCGTCGCCGGACCTCGACCCGCACGAGTACGACGTGACGGCCCGCACCGACGGTTATGTCGTCCTCGCCGAACCCGAGGCCGACCTCCTGCCTCTCCTGGACGTCGTCCTGCGCGAACTCCCGGAGGTGCTCGGGGAGTTGGAGGAGCCGCCGCCGTTCCGGGTGATCTTCTGGCACGGACCGTGGTTCACCGGCTCCGACCAGTCCGGCATGCCGAGCCACCTGGCGACCGTCCTCGCCCGCCACGAGGCCGACATCCTGGTCGTCGTCTCCCCCGTCCTGCACGAGGAGTTCTCGCGCACCTCCGCCGCCCCCCTCTTCGAGCCCTTCCGCATGGGCGCCCCGAACTCCCAACCCCTGTCCTGGTACCGCCCGTTGCACCTGCCGACGCCCGAACCGGAGCCGGAGCCCGAGTCCCGGGACCTGGTCAGCGGCCCGTTCACGACCCCCGACATCGCCCGCCTCGAACCGCCCGACGCGGGCCGCACGGCCATCGTCCACACCCGCCCGGACGGCCCGATCACCCTCCTCAACCCGAGCCGGCCCTGGGGCAGCCGCCCACCCCGCCTGACCACGTACTGGGAGATCGACCTCACCACCCAGCAGGCCGAGTACGAGGTCTCGCTGCCGAGTTCGGGCGGCGGCACGTACACGACAGTCGTCGAGCTGGCGTGGCACGTCGACGACCCGCTCGCCTACTTCCACAGCGAGACCGCGAACGTCTCGGGGCTCCTCCTCGACCACTTCCTCAAGGAGGCGTCCCGCATCACTCGCCGCTACCCCCTGGGCCGGGGCGGCGCGGCCCAGAACGCCGTGCACGGCGGGCTACGGCGGTGGCCGGTGCCGGGGTTGTCCGTGACGTTCTCGGCGAGGCTGTCGGCGGAGGGGGAACCGGGGCCGGCGCCGCGGACGGCCCCGGTGACGGATCGCTCACCCGCCGGCCTCCTGCGGGACGCGGAGACCGTACTGATCGGCTTCGACGGGGTCCTGACGCGGCTGTTCTCCCCCAACTCCGCGCGCAAGGCGGTGAACAGCATGCTCGCCGACATCGCCGAACACCGCGGCCGACCGGTGACGGAGTCGTTCCGGCACCCCTTGGACGTGCTGCGCGCCTTCGCCTTCACCGACGTCGCGGAGATCCTGTACGACCGCCTCGGTCGGCTCGAACTGCGTGCGGCGGAATCCTCCCTGCAGACCGACTACGCCACCGCCCTGCTCGTCGCCCTGCGGGCCTCCGGCCGTCGTGTCCACGTGGTCACCGATGTGCACGAGGACGCCGTCCACCGGCATCTGTCGCTCCACTCGCTGACCTCGTCGGTGGACACCGTGACCGGTCGCGCCCAGGATCCGCGGCTGCTGATGCCCGACCCGGACTGTCTGCGGCGCTCGCTGCGCACCGTGCCCGGGCCGGCTTCCCGGGCCGTGCTGATCAGCTCGTCCGTCACGGAACGGGACGCGGCGCTCGAACTCGGGCTCCCCTTCATCGGCTACGCCGAGACCCGCACCGCCCACGACGAGCTCCGCGCGGCAGGTTGCCGGGTGGTGGCCCAGTCGCTCATGGAGCTGACCGACGCGGCGTACAACCAGCGCCCCGAGCGAAGCTAACGCGGACCTTACATTAGACATTCCAGACAAATTACCCATTCAGCCGCACCCCACCCGGCCCCCCACAAAAGGCGCCCCCACCACCGCCCCCGCACGATGCGAGTGAGGCCCGCCACCCGGTGCGGCCCACGGAACGAGGTCCGTCGTCCACCGGCGGCCCACGGTCTGCGCTCTCGGGAGGACCTAGCCATGACCGCCAGTCTGGAGCAGTTGCGCCGCTGCCATTTCGCCGTCGACCTGGGTGCGGCCCGGACCCGCGTCTATGTGAAGGGCGCCGGACTCGTCGTGGACCAGCCCTCCGCCGCCGCGATCAACACCCGCACCGGCGCCCTGATCGCCGTGGGCGAGTTCGCCGAGAAGATGACCGGCCGCACCCCGGACTACATCCGCGTCGTCCGCCCCGTCTCCGGCGGCACCGTCGTCGACATCGAGATGGCGCAGCGCATGCTGCGGCACCTGCTCGGCGACAAGATCCGCCGCAATCTGCGCCGCAAGCCCCGGCTGCGGGCCGCGGCCTGCACCCCGCACGACGCCGATCCGCTGGCCCAGCGGGCCGCGATCGAGACCCTGGTCGGGCTCGGCGCGCGCCGCGTCGAACTCGTCGACACACTCATCGCCGCCGCCGTCGGCTGCGGACTGCCCGTCGAGCGGCCCGAGGCCACCATGATCATGGTGTGCGGGGCGGCGGCGACCCAGGTCGCGGTGCTCTCCCTCGGCTCGATCGTCACCGCCGAACGCATCCCCGTCGGCGGCGAGGCAGTCGACCACGCGATCGTCCAACACCTGCGCCACGAGCACGAGTTGATGCTCCCGAGCCAGTCCGTACGGCCGCTCCAGCTCGCGCTCTCCGGCAACGGCCTCACCGCCCAGGGCCCGGCGTCCACGGAGATCCACGGCCGGGACGTCGCCACCGGCCTCGCCCGTTCCGTCCAGGTCGACACCGCCGCCGTGCGGGACGCGATCGAGACGCCGCTGACCGCGGTGCTCGACGGCATCGGCCGGGTGCTGCGCAACTGCCCGCCCGACCTGGTCGCCGACCTCGCCGACCGCGGCATCATGATGGTCGGCGGCAGCGCCCTGCTCCCCGGTCTCGACCAGATGCTGCGGCACGCCACCGGCATGCCGGTGCACATCGCGGAGCGCCCCGACGTCTGTGCCGTACAGGGCCTCGGCGCCATGCTGGAGGGCAAGATCGAGCCACTGGTGCTCGACCCGCTGGCCACCTGAGCACCGTACGAGATCGTCGTACGAGACACCCCCGACCGGGCACCCGGCATGACCGACCGTCTGCCGCCGCTCCTGGAGGCCGTCCTCGGCGTGGGTACCGACCTCGAACTGCGCACCACCCTGCAGCACATCGTGGACAGCGCGGCCGAACTGACCGGTGCGCGGTACGCGGCGCTCGGCACCGCGGATCCCGGGCGGGACGGTCTGACCGAGATCCGTACGCCGGGCGCCGTGCCGCGCTCCCCCGGCGCCCCGGACCTCAGCGTGCCCATCCACGTGCACGAGGAGACCTTCGGTGAGCTGCACCTCGCCGACAAGCGGGGCGAGGTGCCGTTCAGCGCCGAGGACGAGCAACTGCTGCACGTGCTCGCCGCGCAGGCCGGTATCGCGATCGGCAACGCCCGGCTGTACGAGGCGGCCCGGCAGCGCGAGCGGTGGATCGAGGGGGCCGCGGCCGTCACCACCGCGCTGCTCACCGGCGAACAGGCGGCGGACGCGCTGGAGACGGTCGCCGAGCGCGCCCGCATCCTCGCCGACGCCTCCGCCGGGATCATCCTGGAGCCCACCGAGGACGGCGGCATGGAGATCGTGGCCGCCTCGACCGACCAGGACCCGGGCGACGTACTCGGCACCACCATCGAGCCCGGCAGTCCGGTCCTGGTCCAACTCCTGGGCGGCGAACCGGTGTTCATCGACGACTCGGCGACCGACCCGAGGATGACCACGCATGTACGGCACCGGTTCGGGCCCAGCATGATGCTGCCGCTGCGGGCGGCGGACCGGCTCATCGGCACCCTCGCCCTGCCCCGGGCGCGCGGCGACCGCCCCTACACCTCCGTCGAGCGGCTGCTGGCCGGCCAGTTCGCCTCGCAGGCCGCCCTCGCCCTGGTCCTGGCCGACGCCCAGCACCGCCGCGCCCGCCTCGCCGTCTACGAGGACCGCGACCGTATCGCCCGCGATCTGCACGACCTGGTCGTCCAACGGCTGTTCGCCACCGGCATGATGCTGGAGTCCACCCAGCGCAAGGGGCCCGTGGACGAGGTGCACGCGACCCTCGGCCAGGCCGTCGACGAACTCCAGTCGACGATCCAGGAGGTCCGCACCACGATCTTCGCCCTCCAGCAGCCGCCCGCCGAGGCGCCGACAGGCCTGCGGGGCAAGGTACTTCGGGAGACGTCCGCCTCCGCCGCCGTGCTCGGCCGCAGCCCCTCCACCCGGTTCACCGGCCCGGTGGACAGCCGCGTCCCGGACCGGACCGCCGGCCACCTCCTCACCGCCCTGCGCCGCGCTCTCGCCGCCGCCACCCGGCGCCCGGGCGTCTCCCGCGTGGAGGTCGTGGTCGACGTGACGGCCAAGCTCCCGGACGGGCGGGACGCCGTACGCCTGACCGTGTCCGACGACGGGACGGCGAAGGACGGGAGTACGGGGACGACGGCGAGTTGGCAAGCGCCGCTCTGAACTCCCGGCCCCGCGAGGGCTGTCAGCGGCGGAACCAGCACCGCACCGTGGTCCCCCCGGGCCCCGTGTGCAGCCGTACGAGATCCGCGAGCAGGTTCACCAACAGGAGTCCCCGGCCACCCCGTCGAGCTCGCGGAGCGGGGCGGCGGCCGGCCAGTGGGTCGGTGAGGTGGCCCTTGTCGCGCACCTCGCACACCACGTACCCGTCCTCGGCCCACAGCCGCAGCGCGCCCGAACCCCCGCCGTGCACCACGCTGTTGGTGGTCAGTTCGGCGATGGCCAGGGCCAGGTCCGGCAGTCGGGCGGGCGGCAGGCCGAGCCGGGCGCCCTCGTCGGTGGCCAGGTGCCGGGTCTCACTGAGCGCCTCGGCGTCGAAGGCGAGGGCCAGGACGTCCGGCACGGGCGGGAGGGGCTGGTTGTAGCGGGCGAGCGCGGTGTCGGGGGCGTAGCCGTCGCTGCCCCGGGCCCGCCCGGAGCCCGCGTCGAGGATCACCGGGTGGGTGGCGTGGATGTCGGCGCCGGCCTGCGGACCGAGGTGCCGCATGTCGTACGGGCACAGGACGGTGGCCCTGCGGCCCAGGAAGGAGAGGTTGATCAGCGCCTCGTGCTGGATGCAGGCCGCGTACTCGACGGCCGTGCGCTCGGCCCACACCGGCTCCCCGACGATCCGCACCTGCGTACCGGGGGGCTGGGTGTCGGCGAAGGCGCGCAGTATGCCGGGGATGATCCGGCCGGGGTTGCGTCCTGCCTCCCGCATGTCGACCAGGCGCAGGGCGGGGTCGGTGCCGAACTCGTCCTGGATCAGCCGGAGTCGCTCGGTGGGCACGGCCACCGCGACGGGTTCGCCGGCCGCGAGCGCGCCCCGCACGAAGGGCAGGACGCCGTCGAGGTACTCGCGTTCGTCCCGGTAGAGCAGGGCGAGATGCGCGAACGGGCCTGGTGGGTCGGGGGGTTCGGGAGGTTCGCGCGGCCCGGCCGGGAATCTCCGGTCGCCGTCGTCTCGAACGCCGCTGTCCACACCGTCTCCCCACTGATGCTCCGGACGCTGATGTCTGGACGGCCTCCCTACCGATACCTGGACGACAGCGCGCCTACCCCGGACTCGGCCGCTCATTCACGGAGATCTGGTGCGGCCCGCCGATCGAGGGGCGGGCGCGGCGGCGAGGGGGACATGACCACAGCGACGGAACGGGAAACGAACACAGTGCCGCACCTCGGTACGGCACTGCGGCACAACACCTCGGCACGGCACCTCCGCACGGCACCTCCGTACGGAAGGATCCGCTCAGTACGGAAGGATCCGCCCCGACGGAGTCCTGCGGTCGATCTGCTGGTCCCGGGCGTCCCTGGAGTCCCTGGAGGACGTCGCGGACCCCGGACGGCGGCTGACGCGCACACGGATCTGGCGATTCATGACACCCTCCTCGGACTCACCGGCTCCTGCCTGATACCCACCAGCCTGGTCCCTGTACCCCACCGGCACATCGTGCCTTCGGAGGCTCCTGACCTGCCCCTCCAGCACTACCCCGCCGCGCCCCCGCTACTCCCGGGGAATGAGATCACCCCTACTCCTCGTGAGGGAGCGTTTGTGCCGCGGCCTGCAGGGGCAATGGGCGGGCATGGTCGGTGAGCAGGGCACGGAGGGGAACCTGGCGCCCTACGCCGCCGGGCTGCGGACCCCGGCGCGGGAGTACGACGACATCACGCTGCCCGTCGAGGGCACGCTGCCGCCCTGGCTGTCGGGGACACTGCTGCGCAACGGACCCGCCTGCTTCGAGGTCGGCGACCGCTCGTTCCGGCACTGGTTCGACGGCCAGGCGATGATCCACCGCTTCCACGTGGACGGCGGTGGAGGCGCGGACGGAGGCGCCGACGGGGGCGAGAGCGCCGCCGGAGTGTCGTACTCGAACCGCTATCTCGCCACCCCGGCCCGTACCGCCTCACTCGCCAACGGCCGTATCTCGTACGGGGAGTTCGCGACGGACCCGTGCCGCTCGATCTTCCAGCGGCTGTTCACGCTCTTCACCCCGCCGCCGGCCTCGGGCAACACCAACGTGAACATAGTCCGGTTCGGCGAGCGGACCCTGGCGCTGACGGAGACACCGCTGCCGGTCGAGTTCGACCCCGACACGCTGGAGACCCTGGGCGTCCGGGGTTACGAGGACCACCTCCGCAACACCCCGGTCACCACGGCCCACCCTCATCTGGAGCCGGGCGCGGGCCACTTGGTCAACTACTCGATCCGCTTCGGCCGCGCCTCCCGCTACTTGATCCACCGTCAGCGCACCGATTCCGCCGCACTGCGTGAGGTCGTGGCGGAGAAACAGGTCACCCACCCCTCGTACATGCACAGCTTCGCGATCACTCCGTCGTACGCCGTGCTCGTCGAATTCCCGTACCGCGTCAACCCGTTGGCACTGCTGCTGAGCGGCCGTCCGTTCATCGAGAACTACCGCTGGCAGCCCGACGACCCCACCCGGATCACCCTCCTCTCCCTCACCGACGGCAGCGTGGCCGGGGAGTTCGAGGCACCGGCGATGTTCGCGTTCCACCACATCAACGCGTACGAGGAGGAGGCGGAGGGCTCCGAGGGCGGTGCCGGCGGCGCGGTCGTCCTCGACCTCTGCGCCTATCCCGACCCCGAGATCGTCCAGGCCCTCTACCTGGACCGGCTCCGCGCGGGCGGCCCGGTCCCGCGGGCCCTGCCGACCCGTCTGCGCGTGGACCGCCGGACCGGCGAGGTGACGGTCACCCGGCTCTCCGACGAGCCCCTCGAACTCCCCCGCATCGACTACCGCCGCCACAACGGCCGGCCGTACCGGTACACGTACGGAGTGGGCGCACGGGACATCGAGGGCGGTGACTTCTTCGACCAGCTGGTCAAACTGGACGTGAGCTCCGGCGAGACGCTCACCTGGCACGAGCCGGGCGGCTATCCCGGGGAGCCGGTGTTCGTGGCGGCACCGAGGGACACCGAGGCGGCTGTCGGCGAGGCCGGCGCCGAGGACAGCGGCGTGATCCTGTCCGTCGTCCTGGATTCCGCCGCGCAGTCCTCGTATCTCCTGGTCCTGGACGCGGCGACCTTCACGGAACTGGCCCGCGCCCGGGTCCCGCAACCGGTCCCCTTCGGCTTCCACGGCGTCTTCACCCGCTCTTAGCGGCGCGCCGTCGCCCGGCGGGCGCACACTGGAGGACGACCAGGAGGAGAGCCATGCGCATTCCCCTACGCCTCCCTCGCCCACCCTCCCCATCTGTCCCGGCGGGTCCGCCCCGGTCCGCGCAGGTGCGGGCGCTGGTCGCCGTGCTGGACGACGCGGTCGCGGCGCAGCGCCCGGCCGACGAGGCGGTGGCCGCGTGCGGCGAGCCCGGGCCCGTCTCCCGCCAGACCGCGCGGGAGTGCGGCCTGCAGAGCATCGCCCTGCACCGCCTGCGCACCCGGCTGCAGGACCTCCGGCTCACCGACCCGGACCTGGTACTGGCCCAGGCCCAGGCGGCCCGGCTGCTCTCCTACGGCCTGTGGATGCTGCGCGAATCCCTGGACCTCGCCTTCACGGCCCACCGCGACGCCCGCACCGAGGCGGCCCGACTGCGCCTCAACGGGCTGGGCCGGCGCGCGGACGATCTGCGGCGACTGCGGGACGGTCTGCGGGCCGAGGTCCGCTGAGAGCGACGGGCCATACGCGGGTGGTCCCGCGGGTCAGTCCTTGTAGTCGGGGGCGACCCGCTCGACGAGTCGGAGCAGTGCCGACCAGGCGAGGTCGTACGCCTTGTCGTCCTGGAGGTCCGAACTGTCGTCCTCGCCCGCGAGTTGGCGTGCAGTGAGCGCGCGGACGTCGGCGTCCGGGACGACGAGCTTGGCGCCCCCGGCGGTGGCCGCGGTCTGGATCTCGCAGGCCTTGTCCAGGTAGTACATGCGCAGGAAGGCCTGGGCGGGGGTCTCGCCGACGGTGAGCAGGCCGTGGTTGCGCAGGATCATCGCGGGGTGCGGGCCGAGGTCGGCGACCAGGCGCCGCTGTTCGGCGAGGTTGAGGGCGACGCCTTCGTAGTCGTGGTAGCCGAGCCGGCCGTAGAACTCCATGGAGATCTGGTTGAGCGGGAGCAGCCCCTCCTCCTGGGCGGCGACGGCGCAGCCGGCCCTGGTGTGGGTGTGCAGGACGCAGTGCGCGTCGGCGCGGGCGGCGTGGACGGCACTGTGGATGACGAAGCCGGCGGGGTTGACCGGGTGGGGGGAGTCCTCGACGGGGTGCCCCGACAGGTCGATCTTGACGAGGTTGGACGCGGTGATCTCCTCGAAGAGCAGGCCGTAGGGGTTGATCAGGAAGTGGTGCTCCGGGCCGGGGAGGCGAGCGGAGATGTGCGTGAAGATCAGGTCGGTCATCCTGAAGTGCGCCACGAGCCGGTAGACGGCGGCGAGTTCACGGCGCAGCCGGAGCTCTTCGGAGGAGACAGCGGTGGCGGACATGGCGGCCATGGGGACCTTTCGACGGGATACGGCACGTGCGGGTGCGGGTGGGAGGGTTCCGGTACGGCGGGGTCAGGCCACGCTCCACTCCGGTGCGGCGAGTCAGGCCACGCTCAACTCCGGTGCGGCAGGCGCCGGTTCGCCTGCCAGCCGGCGGTGCCAGGCCTGGACGACGGAGGCTTCGGTCGGCTTGGTGAGGAGGCTGACGGCCACGTAGGAGACCAGGCCGGCCAACAGGCCGTAGTAGATCGGCTCGTTGGCGAGGAGTCCGTCGGTCACCATGAGGACGATCACCGTGGTGCCGCCCGCGATCATCGAGGCCATGGCGCCGGGCAGGTTGCCGCGCTTCCAGACGAGGCCACCGAGGATAGGCACGAGCAGGCCGCCGACCAGCAGGTTGTAGGCGACGGTGAGGGCTTCGATGACGTCGTCCAGGGCACAGGCGATGCCCATGGCGGCGACTCCGAGGACGACGATGGCGAGCCGGTTGGAGGCGATCTCGTCGCCGTCCCGCGGGGTGGTGCGAGGGCGCAGGCGTGCCCAGATGTCGTTGTTGGCGACGGTCGCGGAGGCGATCAGGGCGCCGCTCGCGGTGGACATCATCGCGGAGAGGGCCGCGGCGAGGACCAGGCCCCGGACGCCGGTGGGCAGGGCGTGCCGGACGATCGTCGCGAAGGCGTCGTCGGCGCTGGCGAGTTGGGGGTAGAGGGCCTTGGTCGCCATGCCGATGACGGCGCCGGCGAGGGCGTAGACCAGGCAGTAGACGCCGGCGACGGTGCCGCCCCAGGAGGCGACCTTGTCGGAGCGGGCGGTGAAGACCCGCTGCCAGATGTCCTGTCCGATGAGCATGCCAAAGGTGTAGATCAGCACGAAGGTGAGGATGGTCTGGCCGCCGATGGAGGTCAACGAGAAGTAGCCGTCCGGCAGTTCGTCGGCCAGGGCACCGAAGCCGCCGGCCTTCACCACGGCGATGGGCAGCAGCAGGACGAGCACGCCGAGGCTCTTGACCACGAACTGCACCATGTCCGTGAGGGTGATGGACCACATCCCGCCGAGCGCCGAGTAGCCGACGACGATCGAGCCGCCGATCACCACCGCGACCCAGCGCGGCACGTCGAACAGGACGTCGAAGACACTGGCGTAGGCGATCGTGGAGGTCACGGCGAGCATGAGGGTGTAGATCCACATCACGATGCCGGAGATCACGGCGGCGGTGTCGCCGTAGCGCAGGGAGAGCATCTCGGCGACGGTGTACACCTTCAGGCGGGCGATGCGGGCCGAGAAGAAGATGCTCAGCGCGAGCAGTCCGAGGCCGATGGCGAAGACCATGGCGGCGCCGGAGATGCCGTAGGTGTAGCCGAGGCGTACGCCGCCGATGGTGGAGGCGCCGCCGAGGACGACGGCGGCCATCGTGCCGGTGTAGAGGAGCGGCCCGAGCCGCCGCCCGGCGACGAGGAAGTCGCTCTTGGACGCGGCGCGTTTCTTGCCCCACCAGCCGACGCCGATGATGCCCAGCAGGTAAATGGCCATGACGAAGTAGTCGACGGTCATGTGAGTGCTCCGGGATAGAGGGGGAGTGCCCTGGAAGTGGGATGACGCTATCGGCGTTCGCGCTGGCGCCGTAGTGGCGGTTCTGTCCAATATGGAGTCGCCCATTGGATGATTCCGGCAGTCCCGCAGGACGTCGTCGGGTCGGAAGGACGCCCCCTCATGACCGACTCCGAGCAGCCCTCCGTACCCCTGAGCGTGCTGCTCGCCGACCCCGCGCTGGCCCTGCGCCAGGTCGCGGGCCCGGTCGGCGACCAGCGGGTCAGCACGGTCGGCACCACGGAGATCGAGGACCCGACCCCGTATCTGGTGGGCGGCGAGCTGCTCCTCACCGCGGGCGTACGGCTGCCGCTCGACGCGGAGGGCATCGACACGTACGTCCGGCAGGTCGTCGCCGCCGGGGTCAGCGCGCTCGGCTTCGGTGTCGCCCCGGTGCACGAGGAGGTACCGCCGGAGCTGGTCGCCGCCTGCGACCGCCACGGGCTCCCGCTCCTACGGCTGCCGCCGGCGACCCCGTTCGTGGCGGTGGGGCAGGCCGCGTACGCGGCGATCGCCGAGGCCCGCAACCGCGAACTGCGCGAGATCTCCCGGGCTCGGTCGGCGCTGGCCACGGCCGCCGCCCGGCCGGACGCGCTCCAGGCGGTGCTGGCCCAGCTCAGTGCGTACACCGGTGCCTGGGCGGTCCTCTACGACGCCCAGGGCAACGAGCTCTTCAACGCCGGCCCGCGCCCCGACTCCCCCACCCCGGACCGCGTACGGGACCTCGTCCTGCGCACCACCGCGCGAACCCGTACGAGCGCCGCCGCCCGAGCCCGCACCGGCCCAGCCGTCCGCTCCGAGAAGAGCCCGGCCACCCGTTCCGCACCGACCGCGGCGGCCGATCACCAGGGCGGCACGCACCTGACCGTCCACACCCTGCCGGCAGCCGACGGCGCCACCACGACGCTCGCCCTCGGCCAGGCCGCCACCACGCCCCCGACCCTGGTCCACCGCCAGATCACCAGCACGGCGACCGTCCTGCTGGCCCTGCTCACCAGCCCTCGGCACGCCCTGGGCACCGACACCCACAGCGCCGGCGCCCTGGTACGCCTGATGCTCGGGGCCAGCCCGGCCGACGTGGCCCCCGCGCTCACGACGGCAGCCGGACACCACTGGATCGTGGTCCACGGTCGGCACACCCCCGCACGCTCCGCACCGGCCCCACACCCGGGCGACGACCCGGCCCAACTCGCCACCCTGGGCACGGCTTTGGGCACGCCGTATCTGTACGTCGACGGCTCCGAGCTGAAAGCCCTGATCCCCGGGACGCCGGACGCCCGCCCCGAAGTACCCGCACAGGCCGCCGACTTGGGCTGGGCGCTCGGTTTCAGCGCGCCCGCGCCGGCCGCGGATCTGCCGCACGCCGACCGGCAGGCGGGCCGCGCCCTCCAGCGCGCGATCGCCGCCCAACTGCCCGCCGTCGTCCACACCGAGGACCCGCTCACCGTCCACGGGCTCGTGCCGCCCGCCGACGCCCGGGATCTGGCCCGCACCCGCTTCGCCCCGCTCGACGAGGCCGGCCCGCCGGGCGCCCCGGTCCTCCTCGACACGCTGCGCACCTGGCTGACCCTGCACGGCAGTTGGGACCGCACCGCGGCGGCCCTGCACGTCCACCGCAACACCGTGCGCCACCGCCTGGCCCGCGTCGCCGAGCTCCTGGACGTCGACCTTCAGGATCCCGGCGTACGGATGGAACTGTGGTTCGCCCTGGACTGGTACGGAAGTTGACGCTCCGTCAGTCGAGGTGTCTCGGCGCGCTCAGAGGTAGGAGACGCCGGTCAGTTCCTGCGCCGCCGTCCACAGCCGTCGGCCGGTGCCGGGGTCGGCGGCCTCGGTGGTGGGGCGGACCTCCGTCACCCGCCGACCGCGCACCTCTTTGAAGCCGGAAGGGGCGAAGAACTGCCCGCCGTTCACACCGGGGGCCGTCGCGGCGTGCAGCTGGGGCAGGGCGCCCTGCCCGGTCGACGACTGGAGAGGCAGCCGGATCGCGCGGCCGATGAGACGCTCGAACAGGGGGCGGTCCTTGTCGGCCTTCGGGTTGAGATTGCTGATGGTGATGCCGGGGTGGGCGACGACACTGAGGACGGGGGAACCGGTGAGGCGCAGCCGGCGGTCGAGTTCGAGGCCGAAGACGGTCTTGGCGAGCTTGGAGCGGTTGTAGGCGCGAGCGGCGTCGTAGTCCTGCCGCGACATGAGGTCGTCGAGGTCGAGGCGGTCGTTCTTGTACGTGATCGAGCTGACGTTGACCACGCGCGGGGCGGCGGCACGGGCGAGGGAGCCGTGCAGCAGGCCGGTGAGGGCGAAGTGGCCGAGCAGATGCGTGCCCATGTGCAGCTCGAACCCGTCGGCGGTCGTGCGGGCCGGACCGAGCTTCATCAGGCCGGCGTTGTTGATCAGCAGGTCGATCGCCGGGAAGTCGGCGGCCAGCCCCTTCGCGCAGGCCTGGACCGACGCGAGCGAGGCCAGATCCAGCTCGCGCACCTCCGGGTCGGCCCCCGGTGCCGCCTCGCGGATCGCGCCGAGCGCCCGCTCACCGGCCGCGGTGTCGCGTACGGCGAGGACGACCTTGGCCCCGTGCCGGGCGAGCTCGGTCGCCGTGACCAGCCCGAGCCCGGAGTTCGCCCCGGTCACGACGGCGACGGTGCCGTGCTGGTCGGGGAGGTGACGGGTGTTCCGGGCGGCGGCCATGGCGGTGCTCCTGCGAGGTTTCGGGGATCGTCCGGCAGCCAAAGGTAGGGAGGCGCGGCCGCGGTTCCCTCGTACCCGCCTGCCTGGGAATGGCAGACCTACCTTGGTGCGCCGGCCGGCGTGCACACTGGCGGCATGGCGACCGATCATCCCTACGCACGCGAGCTGGGTGACTTCCTGCGCGCCCGGCGGGCCCGGCTGCGCCCGCAGGACGTCGGTCTGGAGCCCGGTGGGCGGCGCAAGGTGACCGGGCTGCGCCGGGAGGAGATCGCCCTGCTGGCCGGGCTCAGCACGGACTACTACCAGCGGATGGAGCAGGGCCGCGACGTACGGCCCTCCGACGACGCCCTGGACGGCCTGGCCACCGCCCTGCACCTGGACGGCGACGAACGCCGGCACCTGTTCGACCTGGCCCGCTCGGCCCGCCTGCCGGCACGCGCGCGCCCGCGCCGGGCCGCCGAGCGCGTACCGGAGAGCACCCGGCGTCTGCTGCACGTCATGGGCACTCCCGGTCTGGTGCTCGGCCGGCACCTCGACATCCTGGCCTGGAACCCGCTCGCGGAGGCCCTGCTGGGTGATCCCGCCGAGGTGCCCGGGGCGGAGCGCAACCTGCTGGTCGCCCTCTTCCGGGAGGACGAGGACACCCTCCTGTGCCCGGACCGGGAGAGCATGGCCCGCCAGTGCGTCGGCATGCTGCGCGCGGCCGTCGCCGACGACCCGGACCATCCGCGCGCCACGGCGCTGGTCGGCGAACTGAGCATCCACAGCGCGGAGTTCCGCCGGCTGTGGGCACGGCACGACGTGCGGGAGGCCGTCCACGGCACCAAGTTGTTCCAGCACCCCGAGGTCGGCGGGATCACCCTCGACTGGGACACGTACCCACTGCCCGGCAGCCCCGGCCCCGTCCTCATGGTCTTCACCGCCGAGCCGGGTGGCCCGGACGCCGAACGCCTCCAACTCCTCGCGTCCCTACGGGCGTCCCGAGCCCGCGAGGAGCACCGGTACCGGGACGAGCACGAGCCGGACGGTCAACCCGCCGCCCGCTGAAGCCCGTTGAGGATCAGCTCAAGGCCGAACTCGAACTCGTCGCTGTAGTCGTACCCGGGCCGCATGACGTGAGCGGTCGCGATCTCGGTCAGGTACGGATACTCACCGTCACCGAACCCGCTCATGATGGACTCCGCCAACTCGGCGGTCTCGTCCGGGGATTCGAAGGGCAGCGCCTTCTCCTGGAGGGCGAACCCGTAGATGTAGCTGTCGAGCACCGAGATTGCGTGCGCGGTCATGGGCAGGGAGAGCCCGCCCTGCCGCAGACACCCGAGCACGGCGTCGTGGTGACGCAGGGTGGCGGGCCCGGGCCGGGACCGTGACTCCATCAACCCGATCGCCCAGCGGTGACCGGACAGCACCCGGCGCATGGAGGCCGCCCGCTGCCGCATCGCCTCTCGCCAGTCCTCGCCGGGCGCGGGCAGTTCGACCTCACCGAAGACCAGGTCGACCATGCCGTCGAGCAGGTCCTCCTTGCCGCCCACGTGGTTGTAGAGGGACATCGCTTCGACCCCGACGGCCTCACCGAGCTTGCGCATGGAGAGCGTCTCCAGGCCTCCACTGTCGGCGAGTTCGACGGCGGCACGCAGCACGCGCTGCCGGGTGAGCGGCTCGCGGGGCGACTGCGGGTCGGCGGTACGTCGGGCCATACGACCGTTCTCTCCCTCTCTCATGCTCTCCGAGCCCTCTCTCCTGGTCTCCGAGCATTGACGACCTTACGCCGTAAGTGCTGTACTTACGGCGTAAGTAAATACTTACACCGTAAGTGATCGCACCTGCGGAACCGGAACCGGGAGCAGCGACGATGCCGAACACGAGCGAGCCGACCACAACGGCCAAGGGCGCCGGCGGGACGATGACAGCCGTCGTACAGGAGCGGTACGGCGCCGCCCCGGAAGCCGTGCTGCACACCGCCCGCCTCTCCCGCCCCACCGTCAGCCCGGAAGAGGTGCTGGTCCGGGTGCGCGCCTCCAGCGTGGACCGGGGAACCTGGCACCTGATGGCCGGCCTGCCGTACCCGGTCCGAGCCGTGAGCGGCCTGCGCGCGCCGAAGCTCCCCAACCCCGGCCGCTGCGTCGCCGGTGTCGTCGAGAAGGTCGGCTCCGCCGTGACCGGTTTCTCCCCCGGCGACGAGGTCTACGGCACGGCAGCCGCCGCGTTCGCCGAGTACGCCACCGCCCGACCCGACAGGATCGCGCCCAAGCCGCCCGGGCTCACCTTCGAGGAGGCGGCGACGGTCCCCGTCAGCGCGCTCACCTCATTGCAGGCGGTCCGCGACCAGGCCAAGGTCCAGGAGGGCCAGCAGGTCCTGATCACGGGAGCCGCGGGCGGCGTGGGCACGTTCGCGGTCCAGCTCGCCCACGCCTTCGGCGCGAAGGTCACGGCGGTGGCGAGCACGCAAAAGCTGGACGCCGTACGGGCGTTGGGCGCCGACCACGTGATCGACTACACCCGCGAGGACTTCCTCGCAGGCCCGCGCCGCTACGACGCGATCATCGACATCGCGGGCAACCGCACCCTGCGCGACCTGCGCCGCGCCCTCACCCCGCGCGGCAGACTGATCATCACGGGCGGCGAGACGACCGGCAGATGGCTCGGCGGCACGGACCGCCAACTCCGGGCCCAACTGCTCTCCCCGTTCACGGCCCACCACCTGGGCACCTTCATCGCGTCCGAACACGCCGACGGGCTCCGGGACTTGACCACCCTCATCGAGACGGGGAGCCTCCGCCCGGTCGTGGACCACGTCTATCCCCTGGCGGAGACATCCGCGGCCGTCCGCCATCTCCTGGACGGCCGTGTGACGGGGAAGCTGGCGCTGATGGTGTCCGCCGGGTGACGAGGCCTCAGGCCACACCACCAGCCGCTCCGGCGAACCTCGGAAACAACCTGAGCGCGTTCTCGCGTTCCACGCCCCGGAGTTCGTCCGCGGTGAAGCCGTCGAAGCCGGTGAGATTCTCGATGTTGCGCACGACCGTGGGTTCCGGAGCCGCGGGCCAGTCGGTGCCGAACAGAACGTGGTCGGCCGAGGTCACTTCGAGCGTCGGCAGCAGGGAGTTGCGGCTTCCGGCCAGCGCGGTCTCGTAATAGAGCCCCCGCAACACCTCGGCCACGTGCGCCGGATCGATGTCCGCGTCCTCGGGCCCCCGCCCCATGACGGTGTGCTCACCGATCCGCCACCCCAGCGTGGGCAGCGCCCCGCCGCAGTGCGCCAGGATCAGCCGCAGTCCGGGATACCGCTGGAAGACGCCGGTGTACAGCGCGTTGGTGATGGTGCGCGCGGTGTCGAAGGGGAACTCGACGATGGAGCTCGGCCGGCCGAAGCCGAGGACGTCGATGTGCGGGCAGTCCTCGGGGTGGACGAAGACCGGGACTTCGCGCCGCGCCAGCTCCGCCAGTACGGGTTCGAGGGACGGGTCGCCGAAGTAGCGCCCCAGCACGTTCGAGGTCAGCACCACTCCGTCGAGCCCCAACTCGTCCAAGGCGTACGTGACTTCCGCCAGCGCCTCCTCGGGACCGTCCGCCGGAAGCGTCGCGAAGGCGCCGAAGCGGCCGGGGTGTTTCACGATCAGCTCGGCGTGCCCTTCGTTGATCAGCCGGGCCAGACGCGTCCCGAACTCCGGGTCGTCGTCCGCCCCCGCGAACGACATCGGCAGGGACATGAGCTGGGCGGCGATCCCCTGCCGGTCCATGTAGGCGAGGGCGGCCTCAGGAGTCCACCGCACCGAGATGCGGTACCCCCCGGTCGGCCGGAAGCCCCGGCCCGCGATCGCCATCATCGCGTCGTCCGACACGCCATGAGTGTGTACGTCGATCCGTTGACCAGGCACGACGGTGCTCCTCTGCTCGGTGGTGTGCCGTCGACCCTAAGCAGCAAGATGTCACTCGTCAATTTATTCACCCACATGGACAGCCGTATGAGATCCACGCAGCCACACTCAACGCTGATTAAATTGACGCTCGACATTTTAATGGCTACGGTCGAGGCATGCAGATAGGTGATGTGACAGTCGAACCCCTCACCGACGGCGTCATACCGATGCCGCCGAACCTGCTCTATCCGGACGTTCCGTTGTCCGTCTGGCAGGCCCTGCCCGGCGTCCTCGACCAGCACGGGATGCTTCAGATCCCGTTCGGCGGATTCCTGGCCACGGACGGGCGGGGACACCGGGTCGTCTTCGACCTGGGCGGCGGGCTCGCCCCGCAACTGCTGCCCGACGGCGAACTGCCCCCGGTGTGCGAACTCCTCCCGGAGCGGCTGGAGAAGCTGGACTGCCCGCTCGGCACGGTGACGGATGTCGTCCTCAGCCATCTGCACATCGACCACGTGGGCTGGGCGTCCACGGCCGGCGTGCCCACGTTTCCGCAGGCCAGGCACCACATCCATGCCGCCGACTGGAAGCACTTCGTGGACGGCGAGGCCGACGACGCCGTGCGCGGCAAGGTCGCTCCGCTGCGGGACACGGCCGTGCTGTGGGAGGGCGATGCCGTCTCGCCGTACGACTGGCTGCGTCTCCTTCACGCACCGGGCCACACGCCGGGCGCGTCCGTCGCACTGATCGAGTCACGGGGACAGAGCCTCGCCCTGGTCGGTGACCTCTTCCACCACCCGGAGGCGCTGGATCACCCCGACTGGCGGTGCGGCTTCGACTGGGACGCACCGGCCGCGGCGGCCACCCGGGCCCTCTGGCTGAAGACCCTGCGGGCCACCGACACACCGCTCGTCGGCCCGCACTTCCCCGGGCTCCAACCGGTCACGCTCCGATGAATCCGCCGCCTCCTCCGAAGGGCTTGCCATGAACAGTGTGAAAGCGGCGGTGTGCCGGCCGGACAGCGACGACCCCTTCGTTCTGGAGGAGTTGAGCGTCGGCGACCCCCGTCCGGACGAGGTGCTGGTCCGCTTCACCGCGGCCGGGCTCTGCCATACGGATCTGGAGGTGGCGGCCGGTCGTATGCCCACGCCTCTCCCGGTCGTCGCCGGGCATGAAGGAGCCGGTGTGGTCGAGGCCGTCGGCGCTGCCGTCACCGGGTTCCGGCCCGGCGACCGTGTCGTGGCCGGCTTCAGCTTCTGCGGGACCTGCCGGAACTGTCTGAGCGGGCGGCCCGCGTACTGCCCCCTCCACTTCCCGCTGAACTTCGGTGCCCAGCGTGCCGACGGCTCGGTCGGACTGCACGACGCCTCGGGCGAGCCCGTGCACGACCACTTCTTCGGCCAGTCGTCCTTCGCGGGGTCCGGGCTGTGCCGCCCCAGCAGCCTCGTCAGGGTCGGTGGGACGGACGTACCCGATCACGTGCTCGCACCCCTCGGCTGCGGTGTCATCACCGGCGCCGGCGCGGTCTGGAACCTGCTGAAGGTCGAGCCGGGCAGCACGGTGGCCGTCTTCGGCGCGGGAGCCGTCGGGCTGAGCGCGGTCATGGCGGCAGCGGCAGCGGGCGCCGCGCGGATCATCGTGACCGATCGGCACTCCGCACGGCTCGATCTCGCCGCCCACCTGGGCGCGACCGACGTGCTCGACGCGACGGACGGCCACATCGTCGAGCGGGTACGGGAGTTGACCGGCGGACCGGGCGTCGACTTCAGCGTGGAGTCCAGTGGCGTACCCGCGGTGATGTCGCAGGCCGTGGCCGCGCTCGCCCCGCTGGGAAGTGCCGCGATCCTCGGGGTCGCCCCGGACGCGGAGCTGCGGACCAGCGCGTTCGCGCTCCTCGAAGGCCGGACCGTGACCGGCTCCATCGTCGGGCATCAGGCCCCGGCCGTACTCGTTCCCCGCGTCCTCGACCTCCACGGCAAGGGCCGCTTCCCGCTGGAGGCCATGATCCGCACCTACGCGCTGGACGACATCAACAAGGCGGTGGACGAGGTGCGTTCGGGCGCGGCCGTCAAGGCCGTCCTCGTCCACTGAGCCACCAACTCTCCGACGGGAGCCGCCCATTCCTGTACGAGCCGCCAACTCCCCTATCAGGCAAGGACGAAAGACAATGTCAGGGATTCGTCTGTCCGAAGTCGTGCTGCGGACGACCGACTACGACCGCCTCTGTGACTTCTACTCACTGCTGCTCGGTCAGCCGCGCAGTGTGGAGATGACACCGCCCCCGTCCGACGACCCGGACGAGCCGTCGCGCATCTGCTTCTTCGACTTCTACTTCGAGCACCCCTACACCGAGCGCATCGCCGTCTTCGAATGCGCGGACCTCGGACCGGGCAGGTCCTCGCGCGGACTCCACCACTTCCAGCTGCGGACACCGAGCGCCGACGCCCTGCTGGATCTCTACAGCACCCTGAAGTCGGCCGGCTTCCTTCCGGTCGAGGCGTCCAACCACGGCCCGGGCACCAGCTTCTACTACCTCGACCCGGACGGGAACCGAGTCGAGTTGTCGTCCCTCAACTTCTCCTCGCGCCAGGAGATGCGGGACTTCATGGCGACCGAGGACTTCAAGAGCAACCCGAACGGCTTCCCGCTCGACCCCGAGCGTCTGATCGAGGGCCGCGAGGCCGGCCGGGACCTGAGCGCCTTGGTCTGGGAACGATGAGACTCGCCTCGGCGCCGGGCCCCACCGGCGACCTCCCGGACGACGCGACGTACGACGTGGTGGTCGTCGGCGGCGGCCCGGTGGGCCTTGCCACCGCCATCGAACTGGGCTCGCGCCGGCTGTCCGTGCTCCTCGTCGAGCGTGCGGACGGCGTGGTGCGCTACCCGACGGCGGAGTCCGTCGACACCGCGTCCATGGAGCTGCTGCGCCGCTGGGGCATCGCCGACGCCGTGCTCCACAGCGGTTTCCCCGCCGACACACCGCGGGACATCTCCTTCGTCTCCCGCATGACCACGTACGAACTCGCCCGCTTCCCCCGCCCCTGCAACGCGGACCGGCACGCCACCACGCACGGGCTGAGCCCCGAAGGGGGTGTGTGGTGGCCGAAGTTCTGGTTCGACCTCGCGCTGCGGGAACGCGCCGCCGCCGAGACGACGGTCGACCTGCGCTACGAGTGGACGTGCGAGGGGTTCGACGACGGCACGCACGGCGTCACCGTCCGGCTCGTCTCACCGACGTACGGCCGCAGGACGGTACGGGCGCGCTATCTGGTGGCGTGCGACGGCGCGGCCTCGCCGGTCCGCAAGGCCCTGGGCATCGAGTCACTGCGGGACTCGGCCGAGGTCCGAGCCCGCTGGCAGGGAGCCTTCGTACGGCTCCCCGGGCTGCGCGACCGCATCCCGCACGCACCCGCCGTGCAGTACTACCTGGTCAACCCCCGCCGCATGATTCTGGGTTCGCTCGACGACGCCGACCTGTGGCGCGTCACCTATCCGCTGACGGACGGCGAATCGCCCGCCGCCGCCGAGGTGCGGGCCACGATCGCCGACGCGCTGGACTGCCCGGTCGAGGAGGTCGAGGTGCACGACGCCCGGGAGTGGAGCGGCGACGCGGTGGTCGCCGAGTCCTTCCGGTCGGGCCATGTGCTGCTGGCGGGCGATTCCGCGCACCGCATGTGGCCCTCGGGCGGGCACGGCATGAACACCGGCCTCGGCGATGTGGCGAACCTCGGCTGGAAGCTGGAGGGCGTGCTGCGGGGCTGGGCGCCGGACGCGCTGCTCGACACGTACACGGCGGAGCGCCGCCCGCACGCCGAGCGCATGGTCCGCCGCGCCTGGCACAACTACCGCGCGGACAACGCGATCCTGCCCGACCCGGCATTGGACGACCCGGACCGGAAGGAGGCGCGCGACCTGGTCGCCGAGCGGATCGTGGCGACCCGCCGGACCGAGTGGCGCTCCCTCGGCGCCCAACTCGGCCTGCGCTACCCGCAGTCACCGCTCATCGTCTCCGACGGCACCCCGGAGCCGCCCGCCGACGCGGAGGAGTACGTGCCCACCGCACGCCCAGGGCATCGCGCCCCGCATGTCGAACTGGCCGACGGAAGCTCCGTACTCGATCGCTTCGGCGCGCGCTTCACGCTGCTGAACTTCGCCCCGGCCGTGGACAGCGGAGACCTGGCCCGAGCCTTCCGAACCCGGGAGATCCCCGTCGGCGAGGAGTGGATCGGCGCGGACGGCGCCCGCGAGACCTACGGGTGCGCCATCGCGCTCGTACGCCCCGACGGCATCGTCGCCTGGCGCGGTGACGCCTGCCCCGCGGACCCCGACGCGCTGGTGGACCAGGTCACCGGCCGGTCGGCCGGGTACCGCGACGCCCGGGAACCCACGGGCTGAGGAACGGAGAACATCATGCTGCTCGCACAGACCGGCGAGGGCATCGCACGGGTCGGCCCCGACGACAGGCTGCAACTCCTCGACGCGCCGGGCCGATCGCTGGAGGACTTCATCGTCGAAGGCCGGCTCGCCGAACTCGCGGGCCTGCGGCCCGGCAAGGAGATCGGCCCGGAGCACGCCACCTTCGCACCCCCGGTGCGGCGTCCGGGCAAGATCGTCGTCATCGGCCTCAACTACCGTGACCACGCGGCCGAGACGGACAGCCCGCTGCCCGCCCGCCCCCGCTTCCATCTGATCCCCGGTTCCGCCGTCACCGCCCCTGGCGCCGTCGTCCACCTGCCGGAATCCGCGCCCGAACGGGTCGACTACGAGGGCGAGTTGGCCGTCGTGATCGGACGCACCGGCCGTGACATCCCCGAGGTGGACGCCTGGGACTTCGTCGCGGGCGGGACCGTGGCCGACGATCTCTCGGCGCGTGACGTCCAGTTCGGTGAGAACCCGCTGCTGCCGATGGCCAACCCGGCCCTCGCCAAGGGCTTCGACGGCTTCAAGCCGCTCGGACCCGCCCTGCTCACCGCCGACGAACTGCGCCTGCACGACGCGCTCGACCTCACCACCGAGGTCAATGGTGACGTGCGCCAGCGCTCCTCGACGGCCGAGCTCATCTTCCCCGTCCCCCAACTCATCGCGTACGTCAGCTCGTTCCTGACCCTGGAGGCCGGTGACGTGATCCTCACCGGGACGCCGGGCGGGGCGGGCGTCGCGGACGGGCGGTTCCTGGCGGCGGGCGACGAGGTGTCGGTGACGCTCGCCTGCATCGGGAGGCTGACCACCCGGATCGCCCCTCCGCGCACCGGAGTTCGTCAGGAGGAGCGGGCATGACGAGCGACGGATGCCTGCTGTGCCGACGGGCCGTCGTGCTCGCCGACTCGGACCCCGGCTGGCTGCTGCGCACCGGGCACTGGGGAGTGTCCATGCACCCGGCGATGCCCACACCGGGCTGGGTCGCGATCCAGACACTGCGGCACACCGAGGGACTGGCCGGTCTGAACGACGCCGAGGCCGGTGAACTCGGCCCGCTCCTGGCCCGGTTGAGCGCGGCCGTGACGCACGTGACCGGCTCGGCGCGGGTCTACACCTACTCCCTCGGCGAGAACAGCCCCCACACCCACGTCCTGCTGGGCCCGCCCCGAAAAGGCCTGCGCGGTGCGGCCTTCATCGCCGGGCTGATGCACCGCGACCCGTCCCTGGCGGACGAAGCGGCGGCCCTGCACGTCGCCCGAGACCTGGCGGGCGCACTGACCGCCGGACACACCCCGACCATCTGAAAGCGGTGAGACCAATGACGCAGTCGACGACGCGGCCGACCGAAGTGGCGATCCCCACGATCTTCACGTACTTCGAGACGGCGGCGAGCCCCCAGGGCCAGGCACTCAAGGCGCGACTCGAGCGCTACGCCAAGTGCCGGCTCGACGTCCCCGAGGACCTGGCGAAGGCCTTCGGCCGGGCCATGAACACCGGGGACCGGCTGGGCGACGCCTACATCGACGCGTGCTTCGCCTCGCCCAAGGGCAGGTCCCGCGCCCGCAAGGACGTCGAACTGGCGCTGCACGGCGGCATCAAGAGCGTCAGCGACCCCTCTCCGGAACTGGTGGCGCTCTTCGACCAGATCACCACCGACCCCGAGTGGGTGGACTGGGCGAAGGTCGAGCACGGCGCGGAGGTGTTCCGGCGGTACAAGGAGCTGTACCCGTTCTTCGGAATGTCCACGTTCAACGCGTACGGCCTGGAGACCGTCGCCAAGCCGCTCGCGCTGACCGGCGCCTACACCGGCGGTTCGGCGTTCGGCCGGTTCGTGGAGACCTCCCGGCTGTGGACCGACACCACCGAGCCCGGGGCCCTGCGGCCCGGTGCCGTGGGACGCCGCTCGGCGGTGTTCGTGCGCGTCCTGCACTCGATTATCCGGCACACCCTGCTGCCGCACCCCGAGTGGGACCGGGACCGACTGGGCATGCCCATCAGCCAGTTCGCGCAGACCGGGACGCTGCTGCTGAGCTCGTTCGCGCCCGGGATGCAGCTGAAGCTGCTCGGCTACCGCCCCACCGACGCCGACGTCGAGGCGATGATGCACCACTGGCGGTATGTCGGACATCTCATGGGCGTCGAGGCGCCGTGGTATCCGGAGACGGTCGCCGAGGGTTTCCTGGCCAATCTGCTGCTCGGCCTTTCGGAACAGCCGAAGATCGACGACGACTCCCGCGAACTGTGCCGGTCGTTCATGGACACCTATCTTCCGCCGGAGGACGCGAAGGGAATTCGCCAGGTCTACGGAAAACTGCGCTACAAGGCACAGCTCGGGCACGCCCGTTTCTATCTGGGCGAGGAGAGTTATGGATGGACGGGCCTGCCGAATCCCGGCCTGTGGCGTTTCGCTCCGCTCGCCCGCGTTCCCGGAAACCTGACGCGTGAGACCCTGCGCCGGAATGTCCCAGGCGTGGCCGGATGGATCGACCAGATCAACCGGCGCGATCGGCACGCGTTCCTCAATACCAACCTCGACGGCGGCGAAGCGAAGTTCAAGCCCGTCGACAAGCTCACCCGGTAAAGGAAAAACCGCCCTGTCCACCCTCCCCTCCCGTCCTCTCCTCCGCCCCCATGGAGGGAAGGACGGGCCGCTAAGCTGGCCCCATGCCTGACACTCCGCCCCGCGTCACCCGCCCCCGAGGACGCCCGCCCAAGGACGCGCAGCTCGCCCCGACCGACCAGGTCATGGCCGCCGCGATCGAGGCCTTCTCGGTGCATGGATACAACGGAGTGTCGCTGCGGACGGTAAATGACGAACTGGGTGTCAGCCGCAACCTGCTCTACCAGCGCTTCGGCTCGAAGGCGAAACTGTGGCAGGCGTCCGTCGACTGGGCCTTCGGCCCCCTCGTGGATTTCCTGGTGACCTCGGACGATGAATCGGCCGACCCGATGATCCGGCTGAGAATGCTGATCCGGAACTTCATCGAGTACTCGGCGACACGCCCTTATCTGGCTCGCCTTGTCACACTTGAGGGCGCGGCCGCGACGGACCGCCTCGAATACCTCTACCGCAACTACATCGAGCCGATAAGAGCACGCTACATTCCTGTGTTCGACCTGCTGCACGAACAAGGCAGAATCAAAAGAATCCCCTACGAGACCTTCTACTTCCTGCTCACCTCGGGCGGCTCCGCCCTCTACGGCCAGATCGCACTCGCGTCGATGATGAACCCGGACCTGACATCGACAGAGGAGACCCGCGTCCGCCTCTACGCGGAGAACGTGGCCGAGGTACTCCTCAGCGGGCTGTCACTGTCCAACTGACGGGGCACCGCGAAACAGGTGCCACAGCGCGGAGGCGTCCAGCAGACAGGTGATCACTCGGAGGCCGTGCGCCGGGCAGGTACGCCGCCGAAGTTCTGGAACAGGTCGGCCAGGAAAGCCTTTCCGTGCTGTCAGTGGTCTCTGTTAGCTTCGGGCGCTCGTGTGATCCACGAGCGTCAAACACTCACAGGGGAGGGCCACTTGACCAGGTTCACAAGGGCAGGCAGACGCAGACGCACGGTGGTGGGGAGCTGTACGGCGGCGCTGTTGGCGACGGCTGCCGGGACGGCGTACGCGGTGGCCAATCTGCCGCCGAATCAGCCGCTTGTCCAAGACCTCCAGTCGGGGAGCAAGGCATGCGCGACCGGTGACGACACGCCATACGTTTCGACGCCGCCCAGACTCAGTGCGGTGCTGTACGACCCGGAGGAGGACAACCAGCCCTCCGAATTCAGCCCGGTCAGTGGCGAGTTCGAAGCCTGGTGGACGGACGCTGCCGGAGTGAAACAGCAGCGTACCTACACCACCATCACTCTTTCCTCAGGTTCGCGCCTGTACTGGACGATGCCGAACGACATCCCGGCGAACACTGTCGTCTCCTGGCATGTCCGCGCGAACGACGGCAAGGCGACCTCCGCGTGGAGCGACGCGGGCGACGGCTCGGTCTGCTCGTTCGTGTACGACGACGTGAGCCCGGAGAAGGCGACGATCACCTCTCCCGAATACCCCAACCCGGAGGACGTGTTCTGGGTGGACGGAGTGGGCGTCTACGGCCACTTCACCATGGACTCGCCTTCCGACGACGTGGTGTCGTACACGTACGGCTTCGTGGGCGGCCCTTACGGCACCGTCTCCGCGGAGCGGCCGGGCGCGGCCGTGACCATTCCGTACCTGCCCCTCTCCAAGGGACCCAACTCGCTGACGGTCCACGCGATCGACCGGTCGGGCCGAAGCAGCGGGGAGTCGCATTACGACTTCAACGTGAAGGCCGGCCGTGCTCCCGTCGCCCGCTGGAAGCTGGACGACCCGGCGGACTCCGGCTCGGCCGGCGCCGAGACCGGCACCCCCGCCCGTGCCGGGACCGGCGTGACCTTCGGCGGCCCTGCGCCCACAGGCACCACGGCCACCGCCACGGTCGGCCTCGACGGCAGCGGCCACGGCTTTCTCACCCCGGACGCCCCGGCGACCGACATCCGTAAGACCTTCGCGGTGAGCGCGTGGGTACGGCCCGCCGAAACCGACCGGAGCATGACCGTCGTCAGCCAGGATGCCGACGGGGCGCCCGGCTTCGACCTCGGGCTGCGCCACCAGGACTCCGGGCCCGCCTGGTCGTTCGCGATCGGCGGCGCGCAGGTGTCCGGCGGCGCTCCCGAGACCGGCGAGTGGGCCCATCTGCTGGGGCTGTACGACGCCGAGACCGGAAAGGCGCGGCTGTACGTCAACGGCCACGAGGCCGGGACCGCGGCCGACGCGACTCCCGGCGAGGCGGCCGGCGCTCTCCAGATCGGGCGCGCCCTCGGTGCTGCCGGCTATGGGGACCAGTGGCACGGGGACGTCGGTGACGTACAGGTTCACGACCGGGTCGTGGTACCGGACGAGATAGCCGAACTGGCCTACCGCAAGCCGAAGTTGCTCGGCCACTGGTCGCTGGAGAACGCGACGGACGGTGCGAGCCCCGAGCAGTCGGACGGCGCGCCGCTGCGGCTCGGCGCGGGGGCTTCGATCTACCGGGGCTCCGACAGTTCCTGTATCCCGGACATCGACCCGGACTGCACCTACGTGCCCCCGCCACTCGTCGGTGACGGGCATCTGTTGCTGGACGGCGAGAGCGGGTACGCCGCTCCCGACGGACCCGTCGTGGACACCGGGGACAGCTTCACTCTCGGCGTCGTCGTACGTCTCACGGACTCCGAGCCCGCCCACCCGATGACCGTGCTCTCGCAGTCAGGCGAGCACACCGATGCCTTCAAGGTGCGCTACGAGCCGTCCACGTACACCTGGCAACTGGTGATGCCGGAGAAGGACGAGGCCGGAGCCCCCGAGAAGGTGGTGTCCCAGATCGTGGGCGCGGACGGAGGCGAGGGCCAAGGCCATCGCCTCGCCGTGGTCTACGACGACGCCACCGACACGATCAAGCTCTACCTCGACGGCTACACCAACGCCCAGGCGACCGCGAGACTCCCCGACGGCTGGCACAGCACCGGTGCCCTTCAGATCGGCCGAGCCAGGTCCGACGACGGCTGGGGCGAGTACCTGCATGGCGACGTGGACGAGGTACAGGCCTACTCCGGCGCGCTGAGGGACCGCGACGTCCTGGGCCTGGGACGGGGTACGGATCCTTGTCTGTGCTGAGACGTCATCCGCTTGTCGATCACGGGGCCGGCTTGATCGAACAGGCTTCCTGATCGGGTGATCGCGCGAGGGCCGATGCACGCCAGCAGGGCCTCTTGGTGGTTCGGGGTTGCGAACCAACCCGATCACCAGGAGGCCCTGTTGCCGCAGTCTTTCGCATCCGCGTGTGTGGAGTCCGACCCGGCGTCCCTGTCATGTGAGTGCCTCGCGCACAGGTTCGGCAACGCGGCGGACGGGCCGGACCGCATCCCGAGGGCTCGACACGACGGAGGCGGACTGGCGGATGGTGCGGCCGTTGCCGCCGATTCCGGCCTGACTACGGCCCTCAGGCCAGCAGGTCCGCACGACCGACCTCAAGCAATAGAGCCCGCCCCATACCGACGAGCACCGAGCTTCTGGCCGACGAGCAGAGGATTCCGGCCCGTGGACCAAGGCCCTGAAACCGCAGCCCAGATGAGACGTTTCCGCAAAGCAGAGGGGTGCATGGTGGGGCGGGTGGGACTCGAACCCACGGCCGGCGGATTATGAGTCCGCTGCTCTAACCGGCTGAGCTACCGCCCCATAGCGGCGTGTCGCGCACACGTGTACGCACCGTCTGCCGCAGCATAGCCGCTCATACGATCTCCTGCTTCGGATGGTCGACTTCGCCTGCCCTTGAGGACTCCGCTGTGACCTGCACGGTTCCTGCGGACATGAAAAAGGACCCCATCGGGGTCCTCGTCCACGCGGCTTCCTGCTGGCTCTCCCGACTGGACTCGAACCAGTAACCTGCCGGTTAACAGCCGGCTGCTCTGCCAATTGAGCTACGGAAGATCGAAGCTCCCCCGACTGG